>JAUWSR010000150.1 GCA_030609975.1 Acidobacteriota bacterium
ATATCATCCGTGGAGGTGATAGAAAGTAGAGTCGGCTCACCTGAAGGTAAAACAGTTGTTGCATCAAGCGATACTCTCCAGAGGTTTTTATTGCCCCCGTACGGTCCCTGACAGAACACCATCTCCAGGCCCTCCCTTGAAATGGAAATTCCTGACACTTCATAGCCGGAATCTATCAAATCCATGGTCGTGGATGTTCCATCGGCAAGGGAAAACCAACAGATATCTCCCAAAGTGCGATTCCAGTAAATGAGTTTTTTGCCATCTGACGCCCATGCCGTGTAAGGAGTACCGCTGGTGCCTGTGACTACCTGCTGAGGCTCCTGTCCTCCCATACTGGAGACGATGCAGATGTCCCCTCTCCAATCGAAGCAGATGCTCTCACCATCTGGGGACCAGGTCGGATTGTTTCCGAAATTCGTCAGATGCCAAGGAGAGCCTCCCGCAGCAGGGATAAGGTGTATCCCAATTTTCTCCAGAGTGGTAGCAAAGGCGATTCTGCGGCCGTCGGGAGCCCAATCAGGTTGATGCTCATCATGCAAACTCCTCGTAAGTTGAATGGCCTTCCCTCCCCTCGCCGGCCTCTTCCAGATATCCATGTTCCCATTTACATCGGAGGCGTAAGTTATCCAACTCCCATCAGGCGACCAGCTTCGCGAGACGAACAACCCCTCTCCCCCGGTCAAGGGGATAAGTTTAAATTGGGTGAGTTTCTGTTCAGGCACAGGAGCAGGTTGGGAAAAAAGCAGATAAAGCAGCACCGCGATCAGAAACGGCGTTAAGATCAGCGCAACCCACTTCAGGCTTTCGAATACACCTGGTGGACGGGATTGTCTTTTTTCTGACACCAAGTCTGCTTGCAATTTCCCGGCCTCCCAATCCCGCTTCAGTCGTTTTAAATCTGCCAAAAGATCCAGAGCACTTTGATAACGCAGGTGGGGGTCCTTTTCTAGGCAGCGGTTCACTATGCGTTCATAGGGCAAGGGTATGCCGCTGCGTAAAGATGTGACTGGCTCGTGCGGCAGAGTGAGAACTGCATGGATAATAGCCTGATCCCGTTCTCCCCGAAAAGGGCGCACCCCAGTTACCATCTCGTACAAGACCACACCCAAGGACCAGATATCTACCCTGGTGTCGACAGGTTTGCCACTCGCTTGTTCAGGAGACATATATGAGGTAGTGCCGATTGTGGTTCCAACGCGAGTTATGGCAGAGCTGCCTGCAAGTTTGGCAAGTCCAAAATCCGTGATTTTTACTTGTTCCCCACGCACCATGATGTTCGAGGTTTTTATATCACGATGGATAATGCCATTTTTGTGAGCGTGATGAAGCCCCTCAGTTATCTGAATAGCAAGTTCCAAGGTATCTTCGAATTTGAGCGGTCGCTTATCAACCAACTGGCGCAGGCTCGGACCATCAATGAATTCCATTGCGATAAAGGACGTCCCGGCGGCCTCATCGATTTCAAAAACCGTACAGATATTGGGGTGGTTTAAAGCGGCAGACGCCTGAGCTTCACGGAGAAAACGGCTCTTTTCCTCTTCTTGGCTCAAAATATTGGGACGTAAGGACTTGAGAGCGATCGTCCGTTTGAGTTTACTGTCCTCAGCCTTATAGACAACGCCCATGCCTCCTCGTCCCAATTCCTTAATGATTTTGTAGCGCCCAGCAAATGTTTCCCCTGGAATTATGTTACTGACGGTAGATTTGAACGTTGCAGTAGGGTCTAAATCAGAATTGTCTGGATGAAATTGCGACAATCCGCAATTGCTGCAAAAAAGGGAGGAGTCGGGATTATCTGCCTGACAGTGCGTGCACTTCATCAATCAAACCCTTTTCATTACATTAAATATACTCGGCCTTAACCTGGATGTCAATTTTTTAGGGACAGTCCCCGAGTTAGGGCTGATTCCATTAGAGTTACACGAAAAAATGGGCGAAATTCCAGCTTAAATGAGAATTTTTCCCCTCCAAAACGTCACTTTAGACAGAAGGAGAAATCAATGGCAAGATCCAGACGGCACTATTTCCCAGGCTTAATTTGGCATATTACACATAGGTGCCAGAAGAAAGAGTTTCTACTTAAGTTTAAGAAAGATAAAAAAAGATGGCTGCAATGGCTATTTCAGGCTAAAAGAAGATATGGACTGTGCATTCTTAATTACGCGATCACATCCAATCACATCCACCTATTGGTTAGAGACAATGGCCGAAAAGATGTCATCTCAAAGTCCATGGATCTTATACAGGGAAGGACCGCTCAAGAGTACAACGTAAGGAAGCATTTGTCGGGATCATTTTGGGAAGATCGATACAGTCCAACTGCGGTTGAATCAGGCTCTCACCTGTTCAATTGTATGGCCTACCTCGATTTTAATATGGTACGCGCCGGCGTGGTTGGACACCCTAAAGATTGGCCTTACTGCGGCTACCATGAAATTCTAGGCTCCCGCCAGAGATATACATTAATAGATGCCGAAACCCTGGCCAGCTTATTGAATCTTAAAAACAGAGAAGAGCTCAAAAAGGCCTACAAACAATGGATCGACTTAACGGCAGGCACTAAATTTACTGAACGAGAATCTAAATGGACAGAAAGCCTCGTGGTGGGTAGCGAGAGATTTGTTACTCAGTTTTCTAAAAATTTGGAAAAAAGGACAGAAAGAAGAAAAATAATAAAGAATGAGGAATGCTTTGAACTTAGAGAAGAAAATACTTCTTATACCCGTGTTTTTGCCAATAAAAGTGAGCGCTAAATAGGAATAATGGGCGTTTTTTCCGGCTAAGTTAGTTAGTTTCAGTATTAACTCGGGGACTGTCCCCAAATTCTAAATTTTAAGCGATTGGATGGCTTCGATTATGTTTAGATAGGAGCCGCAGCGGCAGAGGTTGTTGTCCATGGCGGCGACGATCTCTTCGCGCGTGGGGTTGGGATTCTGGGCCAACAGAGCCGTGGCCGTAAGGATCATCCCGGGCGTACAGAATCCACAGCCAAAAGCATTGTGGTCAATAAACGCCTGCTGCACCGCCGTCAAATTCTTGGGGGATCCCAATCCCTCAATGGTTACGATCTTTTGGCCGGGAGAAACATTCTCCATCTTGATCACACATGAGCGCCGCGGCACTCCATCGATCAAGACGGTGCAAGCACCACAAATGCCCACGCCGCAGCCGAATTTACTCCCAGTCAGCTTTAAATCGTCCCGCAGCACCCACAGCAGTGGCTCATCCGGCTCGACTTTGACTTTGTAGGCCTTGCCGTTTACATTCAGATTAAATTCCTGCTTGGCCACACATCCCCCATCAGCAGCGTTATTTTATTTCAGAGTTTATTCCGCACCCCTAAAACAAGGGATAGGGCGTATAGTAGATCGGTCTGCCCCCAATGTAACCACCATAAGGGTAGGGGCCATAGCCCCAGGGTCCGGCGCCCACAACACCAACGCCCACGGTCACATTTCCACCATATCCCGGTCCACATCCCCAACTCAAGGGCATCACAGCCAGCAAGGCAGCTATTAAAAGTATATATGCAGTTTTTTTCATGATGATCTCCTACCTATCCAAAGGCCATTTCTGCAGCGCCACAGCCGCGCCGCTGGGATCGGCGACGATGGCCACCGTTCCCCCGCGCGCTTCCTTTCTTGGAGCAAAAAGCACCTCGCCCCCCAATCCCTCGACCTTGGCCACCAGGGCAGGTGTATCGCTTACCCGGATGTAAGGCAGCCAGTTGGGCTCGACATTATCCCAGGGGATCTTCAGCATCCCCGCACGCTCTTTTCCTCCCGAACGCAAGACATAATAAGGGACCTGCACTCCGGTATCGAAGGGCTCGACCTTGAAATCGAGAAGTTTTTCATAAAAATCAGCCGCTTCCTCAAGATCATCGGTAAAGAGCTCGGTCCACAACCATTCATGCACGGCAGGCTCACCGTCTCCAGGGTCTCCCCCAGTCGCCCGAATATAGACCATAGCAGCGCCCTGAGGATCTCTCACAACGGAAATCCGACCACGGTTTTTCAGTACATATGGTTCTCTGTGGATCACACCACCTGCTTGCAGAGTAAATTCTGTGGCTCGATCCACATTGGGCACCGAGAGATAGCTCAACCACTGTGATTCGTTGGTTTCCTCATCACCCATAAAGTAGATGATCCCTCCGATTGGCTTCCCCTGATTCTTGATCAAGGTATAAGCGACCCGTTTGTTCTCATCCACGGCCTCGAATGTCCACCCAAACAGTCCTCCGTAGAACTTTTTGGCAGCAGCAACATCATCGGTCAAAAGGTCATACCACACGAATTTCCCGGCCTGGTATTCTGAGCTCGGAGTTGATGTCACCGGCGGAACGACCACCTGGGGAGTGGCACACGCCGCAACAAAAAACAGCAGAAAGAGTAAATAAAAATAGGCATTATATCTTTGTTTCACGCGTAAAATCTCCTTTTCTTGAAGTCTAGTAAGACTCTGGTATCAAATGAAATTGTAGCAGATTTCCTTCCAAAGGAAAACTCAAAGGAACAGATAATTGATATAAATTATTCACGGATCAAGGAGATGGCTCCTGAAGCAACCTCTCAAACGCTGGATTTTGACGCAGCGGATCCCACGCCGGATCACTCCGGAGCAGGACCTGCGATACCAGATCCCCGGCCGGGATGCTCAAAAGATACTCCAGTCGAGCGATAGCCTCGCCGTACTCACCCACCAAAGCATAGATCTCAGCCAGGTCTGCTACAAATCGAGGTCCTTCGATCTCATCCGCCTCCACCGGGCTCAACTCCACCGCCCTCAATCCAGCCTGCACAGCCTCCTCCTTGCGCCCCAGATAAGCCAAAGACCGCCCCAGCGACGCATAAAGTCTGGCATCATCAGCATGATCTGTCATGGCCTCTTCGATGGCGATCCGCGCTGCCTCAGCATGAAACCTCTGGAGATCGGTCTGACCCTTGAGGTGATAGATCTGAGCTGAGGCAAGGTTTTTCTGAAAGAACATAAGGAATCCCCAATGACTGTCTTTCGGCACGGATGCAACCACTTCGAGGGCCCTATCATAATCCCGGGCAAATACAGCCGTATAAAAGCGCGACAATATAACGCTCCAATGTTCCTGCTTCAATCCCGCCAACAATCTGCGCGTTGTCTCCACGTCTCCGCGTGCGATCAGAGGGAGCTCGGCCTTGCTCTGCAGAGGCGGAAAATAATCAGGGGCAATGGCCAGGGCTCGATCAAACCACTTCTCGGCCTCCTCATACCGGCGCAGACGAATACAGGATATTGCGATCTGATTGGGGATATCTGCGTTGCGCGGATAGATCTGTAAGACTTCCATTAAAACAGCTTGCGACTCTTCCCATTCGCCTTTTCGACGCAGGATATACCCGATGGTCGGGCTGGTGAAATTGGGCCAGGCCCGCTGGACGATGCTGTATTTTTCCAGCGCTCGATCATAATCTTTCAGTGCCCGATAATAATAGAAACCCCAAGCAAGCTGCACCTCGGGCTGCTCCGGATCGAGGGCTGTCGCCTCATACAGGGCATCGCGCGCCTTCTTCAGCCTGGCCGGCGTCCGGTCTACGCCGGAGCCATAAGCCTGAAGATGCACACTCGTAAGATACCTGTAAGCATGAGCAAAATTGGGATCCAACTCGATGGCCTTTTCTAAAAGCTCGGCCGCCTGGTTGAACTCCTCCGGTTCGGTGAAATTCCATCCTCGCTCAGAGTGTTCATATGCTTTCAGGTAGTTGTTATAGGCCTCAACATTTTCTGTCGGCTTATATGTCAGGGTTTTCCGCGCAGGCTGCAGTACCTTGAGGTCCAATTCCTTGATCACACGCTCAGCGATCTCCGATTGCACGCTGAATATATCCGAGATGACCCGGTCATAGCTCTCCGACCACAGATGGGTGTCATCCGAAGCCCGGATCAACTGGGCGGTCACCCTCACCCTGCCGGTGTCACTGTCGCTGTGATCCCAGCGGACTGTACCCTCTACGACATAGTCCACACCCAGCTCTTCTCCGATCGCCCGCATGGATTTATCGGTTCCTTTGTAAAAACGGGCACTGGTGCGAGAGATCACGCCAAGATCATGTATGTGAGACAAACGAGTCGTGATCTCCTCGGTCAAGCCATCGGCAAAATATTCATCTTCCGGCTGCCCCAGATTCTCAAAAGGCAAAACTGCCAGCATCTTTTTCGTGCCGCCTGCCACAGCGGCTCCCGAATTTCCCGGCTCCCAAATAGTCAGCCTGGCTGCAACAACAAGCGCTACCACGGCCGCCAAAGCCGCAGCCAGTATCCAGCCGCGCTTCAACCGAAACCGGAATCGTCTAAACGGCAGCGCAGCCGTAATGGTGGTCCGGGACTCATTCAGATCCTCCTCCAACCGCCCCAGATCCGCCTTGAGCTCCTGGGTGTCCTGGTAACGGTCCTGCCTATCTTGAGCCAGACACTTATGGATCAGCCGGTTCAGTTCCGCCGGGATCCGGGCGCTCTCTTCAGGTGTCTGTTTTACACTCACTTTCCCCGAAACCATCTCCTGCAGGATCTTCCCCACGGCATAGATATCCGAGCGCAGGTCGGCCTCCTTACCTGAAATCTGTTCGGGCGCCATATACTCCAGTGTACCAACGATGTCCCCATTTTTTGCGGTCTTGTCGTCCACAAGCATCCGGGCCAGTCCAAAATCCATGATGCGGGCATTCCCCTCCTTGTCCAACATGATGTTGGAAGACTTCAGATCACGGTGTAGAACGCCGCAGTGGTGCGCCTCTTCCAGGCCTTCACATATCTGCCGGGCGATGCGCACAGCCGTGGCCGGATCGATCCGGCTGGTCATACGGATCATGCGCTTGAGATCTTCCCCCGGCACATACTCCATAGTGATGTAATAGGTTCCGTTGGTGCGGCCAAAATGATACAGCCGGCATACATTTTTGTGGGAGATCTTGCGTGCCAATTTGAGCTCATTCTGGAAGCGCTCGATGGTCTGCTCCGAGGCGGAGACCTCCGGTTTGATCAGTTTGAGCGAGACGGTCTCCTGGATCTGCTTGTCGATCACCTTGTAAACACGACCCATCCCTCCCCGTCCCAGCTCTTCGATCACTTGATAGCGACCGGCAAAGATCGAGCCCAAGGGCAGACTGCTGACATCCTCAGGGAAAATTTCAGTGGATTGATCTCCGTTCATGGCGCTCACCACCTGTTGTTTATTTGTGGCCGACCGCCGCCTGCAGCACCTGCTGAAAGCGCGGTGAATCCCGCAGCGGATCCCAAAAAGGATCGATCCGCAGCATGGATTCGGTTATCAAAAGTTCTGTGGGCAGAGACACCAGCATCTCCAACCGGGTCAGAGCCTCCTCATGCTCGCCCAAGATCATACAGATCTTGGCCATTTCCAGTACATAGCGAGGCCCATCAAAAGCATCCCGGGATACAGGCCGCCGCTGCAGCGCGATCTCACCCTCCTGGAAAGCTTCTTCCCTCATCCCCAGGTAGACATAAACCAGCCCCATGGAGGCATGCAGCCGCGGGTCCCGGGGACACCTTTCCAAAGCCTGTTCCAACGCGATACGCGCCGCATCTAAATGGAAACGCATCAGCTCCGTCGCCTGCAGCGCATGATAGGCAGAGGCGATGGCCAGGTTTTTTGGGATATAAAAATTGCCGGACGGAAAGGCCTCATACTCGATACCCTCCATGATCTCCAGCGCTTCCTGGTAATTGCGTTCCAACATGGCCAATCTGAAGTGGTAATAGGCCGTCAGACGGTTGGGGGGCAGAGCCATAACCAGAGCCTCGCTCCTTTCGATATCGCCTTCAGCCAGAAGCGGAAGCAAAGCCCGCAAAAGCTGAGCGTAATAGTAGTCGGGATTGATCTCGAGGGCCTGTTCCAGCCAATCCCGCGCCTGGTTAAATTCCCCCCAACAGACGTGAGTGCGGCTGATCTGATAGGCCAAGTCCACATTGCGTGGGTGAAGCCGGAAGGCCTCCTGCATGGCTTCGTGCGCCTCCTCCCAGTTGCCCAGGCGTCGTTTCATGTAGCCTATGTAGGCAAAAGGCCGGTTGGGGCGTGTCCTCTGAACCCTCTCAAAGATCTCCAGGGCTCGTTCATAATCCCGCCGGCCCCAATATAAAAACAAAGCCTCGGCCAGCTCGGAATCAGGATCATCAGGAGCGAGTTCCCGGACTCTATTGACGGCCAGCCGGGCTTTCTCCAAACGTTCATTCGAACGGTCGATCCCCAGGTTATAGCTCCAGAGATGGGTCACGGCCAGGGTGGTATAGGCAGAAACAAATTCAGGATCAAGCTCCACGGCCAGGGTCAGCAGACCCACGGCCCGCTCGAACTCCTCTCCATCGGCATTATTCCAGCCTGTATCCGCATGTTTCATGGCCTTGAGATAATTGTTATACGCCTCCAAATTTTCCGTGGGATGGGATTTTAAGGCCTCCCGCTCCGGCTCCAGGACTGTCAGGTCCAGTTGTTTGGTGACCTCTTCGGCGATCTCGCCTTGAACGGCAAAAATATCATCGATGTCCCGGTCGTAACTTTCCGCCCAGATATGAGTGTCATCCGCCACCCGGATGAGCTCCTGGGTTACCCGGACCAGTCCCTGTCCTTCAGTGCTGCGATCCCAGCGCACGGTTCCTTCCAGCACATAATCAACTCCCAGTTCCTCCCCTATCTGTTTTGAGGTCAGGGAAGATTCCTTATAGACTTTAGCACTGGTACGGGAGATGACATTCAGCCCCTGCAGCACCGCCAAGCGGCTGGTGATCTCCTCAGTCAGGCCGTCGGCAAAGTATTCATCCTCGGGAGGCCCGAGATTCTCTAAGGGCAGGACAACGAGCACTTTGTTCCCGGTGCGAGAACC
>JAUWSR010000225.1 GCA_030609975.1 Acidobacteriota bacterium
ATCATTCCTGTGAACGTCAATATCCCACGTTCCTTAAGCTTGACGAACAACTCTTTGTACTCTTCGACCTTGTTCTGTTTTTTATGGACGGCGGCAAGGCTTGGCTCATTCAATGACTCCAGCCCGATAAAGGCCATTCCGCAGTGCGCCTCAACAAGCAGGTCCAGAAATGTATCATCATGGAGGCAGTCGAAACTGAACTGGACCCCCAAACCCCACAACTTGAGCTTGGCGATCTCTTTGAGCAGTTCTTTGGCATAGCTGATATCTCCTCCAAGATTGTTGTCTAAGAGCATAGCCATTTTGCGTTTGTGGAATGGAAGCTTTTTCGTCGCTGTCAGGTCCCGGATTACGTCCTCGATCGGCCTCATGCGGTAAGGCTTGCGCTCAATAGTGAGCTGGCAGAAGCTGCAGTTATACTTACAGCCCCTTGTGGCTTCTGTCACCACTGGAACTGCATATTCCGGCTCAATAAGGTCAAACCGCGGCGGAGGGATATTATCTAAGGGAGGAGCGAATGGCGCCTCGTAAACCCTCCGCAATTTGCCGCTCACCATGTCTTCCACAACACGGGGCCAGACTTTCTCGGCCTCGCCCACAACCACAGAATCCATATGAGGAATGACCTCTTTCGGAAAGGTCGAGGCATATTTCCCCCCTGCGACAACTGTCTTCCCAAGGGTTTTAAATGTCTTTGCCACTTCATAAGCATGGGGCGCGCAGTAGTCCATGAAGCTGAGCGCGATATAGTCTGCATCCGTGTTGTAATCGATGGGTCTCACCATCTCATGGAGAAGATCGACCTCAACGATATCTGGTGTAAGCCCTGCCACCAAGGCTCCTGCGAGTGGTGGTGCCGGGGAACGGGCGAAATACGCCTCACTCTCTCCCAGGTTCTGGAAAAGCACGATAATCTGTAATTTTGGTTTGCTCATTGGAGCCCTCCTTTGGTTCTCTCAATCTATGGGCAATTCTTGCCATGGCTTTGTCGGCCAAGCGGGGCAATATTCCTTGAATAGAAGAAAGAACCTTGCCTTCGATGGATAGGACAATCTCGTGTCTATTTTTTTCTATTCCCCGGATGATCGATTTCGCCACAATCTCAGGAGATACATAGGGCCCAGGTGGTCTGCGGCCTCCACCGACGCGTTTTTCCTTGTCAAAGAACTCAGTCTGGGTGTAGCCGGGATATGCGACAACAACAGAGATGCCACTTCCTGATAGTTCGGCTCTCAAGCTCTGGCTTAGGGCCACGAGAGCCGCTTTTCCTGCACCATATGCTCCCAGATAAGGAACACCGTGCTTGGCTGCCACAGAGGCGATATTGACAATATGCCCCTGTCCTTTTCTTTTCATATGGGGAAGCACTTCGAGAATACAGTGAACCGAGCCAAAAAAATTGACATCCATGATCGATCTGAAGTCCGATATCGAAGTTTTTTCCGTGTTGCCATAAACACCTATTCCTGCGTTATTCACCAAGATGTCAATGCCCCCCATTTGCTGTATGGATGTTTCTATGAGTCGGCTCACATTTTCTCTGATTGCGACATCACAGGGGAAAACCAGAGGCATGGGGAGATGGGAAAAGGCAGTGTTGATATCCGCAGCGACATTCTCTAAACATTCGGCTCTTCGTGCAGCCAGAGCCAACACTGCCCCTTTTTTGGCCAACGCAAAAGCTAGGGCCTTCCCAATCCCCGAAGAGGACCCTGTGATGAGAACCCTCTTCCCTTGAATTTCAGCCATAATATCCCCCCCCTTATTGAACAAGGCTGAAAGTCTGTTCGCTCCTGTTTTTCCACAACGATCGTACGAGATAGGTTCCAAATCCGATGCAGAGAGAGTTGATAAAAACATTCATCACCGCCTCTTCCACACCTAAAGAATAGATCCCCTGCTGTGTGTTGAAGGAGATGTCCAAAAGGCCGAGAAAGATGAGCGACGCTCCTCCCATGAGGGAAAACATGGTGCCGTAGAATCTTCTTTTCAACAATCCTATGCCGCCGATTGCCAACATGACGGCAAGATAGAAATCCGCCACAGGGAAGGCCGATTCAAAAGCGATGTAGACGTCCCTTAAACGGGAGTCCTCGATGTTCACCATATCCGTGGAAAAGAACGCCACCCAAAAGGCGATGATCCCTAAAGCGATGGCCAATTCCATCACTGCAATGAACGGTATTATTTTTCTCGCTTTTACATGACCGCCGCCTAGTCTCCTCAATATCCTATAAGTCACCGAAGCGGAGAGTGTAAGTGTCATTTTCCCTTTCCTCCTCTCTTGTTTTTTCCATCATTCTTTGCCCGATCTTTTTCAAGATGGGGAAAAGAGCGAAAAATATCCTGGGAAAAGCCATGCCCGTTCGAGCAAAGACACCCATCCCTGATGGGATCAGCTTCTCAGGCTTATCTTTGAGTGCCGCCTTCAGAATGCCTCTGGCTACGCGTGCTGGTTTTAATGGCTCTCCGATAAAGGAAAGCACAGCCTCATCGTGTGCAAGCTCATACGCAAGTTGAGGCGTGGCTACAGAATCTGGGCAAACGACAGTGATCTCTACGGGAGAATCGAGCAATTCCCCATAGAGTGACAGGCTGTAGCCCCGGATGGCAGACTTTGTTGCGCTGTAGACAGCCTCTCCGGGCATAGGAACGATCCCTCCCAGAGAAGCCACGTTGATGATCTTTCCGAATTTCTGGGCTTTCATCACGCGTAAAGCCGCTTGACAGCCAAAGACCGTCCCCAGGAAATTCACAGAAACTTGCTGGTGGATTTTATCAGTCGTGAGGTCTTCCGCCGCGCCTGGCTGTACAACGCCGGCATTATTCACCACGATGTCCACACGGCCATATTTTTTCAAAACTCTGCGCATGAGAGAATGCCAAGAACGGGGGTCCGCAACATCATGCCCAATGATGAGTGTCCTTGCATCCGGCATTTTAAGGGAATCCCTCACCTCTTCGAGTGCGTGTTCTCTAATATCCGTCAGTACCAGAATGGCCCCTTGGTGTGCAAAGAGGTGCGCCACGGCTTGGCCGATCCCTCCGGCAGCACCGGTGATGATCACGACTTTGTTTTTTAGCTTAGGAGCGTGTCTTCTCATAAATTGTCTCCGCTCAATGGATCCCTGATTCCTTGGCCATTTGGATCAGCTTTTTGACATACGCTTGAGGGTCAGAACCTGCTTGCTCTGACAGATTTCTTATGGCTGCTGTATCTAATGGCTTGAGAGTATCAGAGTTCTGGATATTGACTCCCTCACCCTCGCAAACCTCTCCGATCAAGAGTGGGGTCCAGCCAACCCTTGTTGCCGCATCAAAGAAGTCTTTCTCCTTTTGTGGGCTGACCGTAAACACCAGTTCATATTCTCCGTGGATCCCTGCCAAAACCAGCCAGGATGGGATCTTTTTTATGTGTGTGATCGTGCAGGCTGTCGGATGAAGAATCCTGGCCCAGTTGTTGTACAAGACAAATCGAAGGCCATTGAGCCGCATGAGCGTGTCCACTGTGTGGAGAACACCATCGCTCGTGTCCATGCAGCAGTTGGCATAATCTCTGATCACCCGGCCCTCCTTAATTCGTGCGATCGGTTTATAGAAAGAGCTCGGGATAAGAAAATTCATCTTGCTGAGTTTCAGAAATGCAAAAACATTTCCTAATCCTGCAGGGTAAGAGATGTATAACCGATCGTTGACCTTGGCGCCCATTCTTGTTAAAGCAGACTGTTTGGGGACAAGCCCTACGGCACAGCCGGAAAGGAGGAGATCTTCTCCCTGATTCGTATCGCCGCCGAGGACAAAAGTGTTGAGTTCCTGGCAAGCATCAGAAACACCACGTGCAAGTTTGGTGATAAACTTTTCGTTTCCATTGGGAGAATAAGAGATGGACAGCAGCAATCCCAATGGATCAGCGCCCACGGCCGCCAGGTCCGAAAAATTGACCATGGCCAGCATCCATCCCATAAAATAAGGATTTTCGTACAGGCCGCTCCTGACTTCTTCGACAAGGGCATCGGTTGTGATCGCTAGATAATTTTGGCAGCCTACGCCCAAGTCGATGATCTCTGCATCCGCTTCATGGGTATGGCCGATCTTATGGGGAGCCTTTTGGAAATTCTTGGCAATTTTATCGATCTCTACATTTTCAAATATTCTGTCCATCATTGGCATACCCTCAAGGCATTACGGAGTAGTTTGATCCGGATATGACGAGCGAGAGACACTTCGCCGTCCACCTCCAATGCGATGGGCATGGAAGGAGAGATCTCGATCTCTCTGGCTCGCCAGGTCCGTGTCTTTGGTAAACCCACAAATTTTCCCTGCGTCATCGAGAGCATGGTTTTTACGCGGGCGGGGATGCCCATTTTCTCGCAGAGGGCCACTCCCAGATAATCACTCTGGGGCGAGATCTCAAAATCGTAGTGGAAATTTCCGCTGACGTTGGGATTGATGAAAGCACTCAAGGTTGTGAGCTCGGTTGTAACCCTCTCGTCCTCCACCCGGATCTTTGTGGGGACATTCTTGGCAGTGAAGAGAGTTTCGAGCGCAGCGTACCAGATCGTTCCCTCGACCCATTTGGGCTTCAGCCAATTGACAATCTTGTCGTCGGAATTGAAGAAATAATTGGCTTGAGCGATCAAACCAACGCTGCAGTTAACGATAAAATACCTGCGATGCCGTTTGTGATCCAAATCATAATAATCGACACGGCCCACGTTATGGGGTTTGGCTCGCTTATGATCCAGCTTGACCGGAACTTTGCCATTTCCATTGGACTGAGCATAACCACTGCTGTTTGACTGACTGCTGCCATTCCCATTGGATCGACCATTGCTATTCCTCGAGAAAGGTTTGTGGAAATCATTGCTCGAGCCAAGTCCGATGGCTCCGAGAATCAGCTCCTTTCGTGAGCCATTTCCCAGTTCCATCAGCTGATTGAGGGCAAAATTGACAGTTCCATCTCCTCCGGCAGCCACAAATATCCGTTCTCCCCTATCGAATTCCTGCACGCATGATGCCTGAAATTTCTTGAAGCCGGAGATGATCGTGTAATCTTTCCCCAGGTAGTTTTTCTCCAGGTCGGGCCTCAGTTTTTTCCATTTCTCAAGGCCGCCTGTGCCGCTGCAGTATTTGTTGAGTAGAATGATCATGGCGTCACACCTGTGTTTTTTCGGGTCTGTATTTTAATGCGGCCTCAAAAATAAGATAAAAGACCGCCATAAAACCCAACCACTCCGGCTTGAGAGTTACGACGACGGCCAAGGCATAAAGAATAAAGGCCCGGACCACGTTGGCGATAGGGCCATGAGCCTTGCTTTCTTGGCGTGTGAGGTGGATCTTGATTTGAGCAATAACACTCACTGCGAGGGCAGTGAGAAAAATAGTGATTCCCAACATGTTTGTATGTGTTTTGTAAAGAGCTGAGGCCGTAAAAACAGCGGCGGCAAGAGCTAAAATGTCGCTGTAGATTGCTGTGGCTTTCCATCCAAAGACAACGGGAAACGTCCGATACCCTGTTTCTCTATCAGCGGCAACGTCCTTGAAATAGCCCATGACGACAAAGTTTCCATAGCCAAAAAGGATGGCTGCGACAGCAAAAATGAATGCTTTGGATGGGAAATCTGCATAAGCAGAAATATCAGCAAAACAATACTCTTTACCGGTCATTCTTCCTATGATGGGCAGAAGGGCAACGATCCAGGAATTCCAGAACGGCCCGGCCCACCATCTTTTTTTGAAGAATGTGTAACCCAAGAGGCCGAGAACGGCGATGATGCCGAGGATAAGAATGATCGGATTTAAACACGTCAAGATGACGTTCCCGAGCACTAAGCCTACGAGACTTGTGCCCAGAACCTGTTTTTTAGAGATGATTCCCTGCACTAAGGGGCGATAGGGAGACGAAATCGCATCGGTATCTGTCTGAAAACAATCCGTGAGTGCTTGACCTAATCCGTAAGAGATGAAAAGGGGGAAAAAAGCAAGAAGTGTTCTTGCTGCATTTGGAGATTCGATGAATGCAAGGCCGACCAGGCCTGCGACACCCGAGACGAAGATGAGGTAGGGCCGCATGGTCAGCCAGAAGGCTTTCCAATAATAGATGCTCGAAATATTGAAGGAGGATTTGTGCACTGCAACCTGAAATTTTGGCGGGGGAGAGTTTAGCATACCGGTTGTGATGCTGCCGGCCTTTGTTTTAAACTTTTTGCTGGCGATGCTCATCGTTTTTCCTCTCATGATCACTTTAAAAGTAATCCTCCCCGACAGAGAAGTTGTCAGGAAGATGTTAAAAGTTTGTTAAAAAATGAAAGGCGGGGAGCAGATTATTGGACGTGTACTAATTTGAAGCTTCCCATAAAGAAGCGCCCAAACAAATGATAATATACATCCTGCTTATGGTTATTTTAGGTGACTATTTCATGCTCTATATCTTCCAATGATTTCCCTTTAGTTTCGGGAAGTTTTTTCAGGATTTATCTACTTCGTTCCTTTTCCGAATAAATAACTAAAGCCAAATCCA
>JAUWSR010000172.1 GCA_030609975.1 Acidobacteriota bacterium
CGCACATATTTTAGGTACCAATCGGTTACCAATTGCTGCCCATCTGGATTAATGGTTTGTGCAAGCAGAACGATCACATCTTCCAAAACTTTATCAACATCGAAAGGTGTTTTTCCTGGCAGTACTTTGTAGGCGAACTCCATTGCCATCTGAGAGGAGCCGATCTCTGTTGCGTGAAGATTACAAGTTACAAAAACGATAAACTTGCCTTCTTCCGCTAATCCGCTGGCTTCATCAGGAGTGAGGTCTCTTGCATCTCTTAATCTTTTGGCAATTCCCCGATAGACATCGAGTTTCTCCATGTTATCTTCGGCAGTGATCACAGCCAAAATCATCGGCTTATTCAAAGTCGACTTCCCGATAGTTAAAATTTTGATCTTCCCTGATTCCTCATCGAGCTTTTCGAAGTACGCTCTTATTTGGCTGTAATCGGCAAGTTTTCTGTCTGCCCCCACCTTGTGACCTAAAAATTCTTCAGGCGAGGTTTGTGCAAGGAGAAGCAAGGGGAATAAAAGCAAAACAAGAGCAACAAATGATAAGAATCTTTTCATAATCAGTTCCTCCTTGATAAATGAGAGGTACGGCACTGCTTCAATTTAGTTAAAAACTACGGCAAATCGATTTTAATAAACTTAATGTTTTTTACAATGCCTTCCTCTAGAGTAAATCCTGTTATTTTGTTTTCTACGTCTCTAGTAAAATCTAGCTTTCGTTCTCTCCAACCGAAACTATCGATGCCATAAGGGGAAAGTGTGTGTGACGTTTCCCTCAGGTCTAAGATCAAACTCGCATTTTCCACCTTAAACGTATAGGTGAAATTAAGTTCATCGCTGTAATATTTTCCTATATATTCTTTCAATTGTGACACAGGGAGAGAGACGGATTCGGGACTCTTACGGCGCTGTCTTTGCCTTGGTGATGGAGGCTCTTTAAATTGATCCGCAAGATATAGATCTGCAATTTGTCTTGCGATTCTTCCAGTAGGAAATGTGCTCAGATTTGACAGTATTGCGACTGAGAATTTCTGATCGGGAAACTGCATAAACTGTGCTTGGTACCCCACAGCAGATCCCCCATGGCTTATTGTGTTCAATCCTCGGTAATTATCAATCCTCAATCCAAATCCGTAAGTGAGTTCTTTTCCGTCTTTAAGTTTTCCTTTAGTCAGCATGGTCTTTATTAAATCTTGGGTTCCCTTTCCAAGCTTATTGTTGTAGAAATTCTGATCCCATTTAAGGAAATCTTCAATGGTCGTGAAAACCCCCAAGTCACCTATCACTTCAAGCCGAACGATATCTATTCTATACCCTCCGCCATTTTTAGGAGAATATCCATAGGCCCTATTTTTCACGATGCGATTAGGATCATCGTGAAAGTGAGAATTATCCATTCCCAGCGGATAAAATATATATTTATTTGCAAACTCGCTGGTTTTTAGCCCGCTCACACGACTGACGATTTCTGAGAGCAGAAAATATCCCGAATTTGAGTAGGAATACATCTCCCCAGGTTTAAAATTGAGTTCTTTCTGTCTTGTCAGCGTTCTAACAAGTTCGTTGGGCGTATAAACGTAACCGCTCCCTTCGGGTTTTCCCATCAATTCCACCAGAGTTAAATATTCGCGCACACCGCTGGTATGATACAGCAGATGTTTGATGGTTATGGGCCCATTTTCCTCTGGCCAATTTGGGAAAAATTTGCGGATGTTTTCATCCAATGATAGCTTTCCCTGCTCGATAAGCAGGGCGACACATATTCCAACAAATTGTTTTGAAATAGAACCGGTGCGAGAGGGAGTCTGTGGAGTCCAAGGAAGAGCATATTCCAGATTAGCCGAGCCGTAGCCACGGGCGTATATAATTCTCCCATCTTTAAAGATGCCCACTGCCGCTCCTGGTGAATCGAGCCGGTCCCATGTTTTGAACAGCTCATCGACCTTATCGGTAAGCTGAGTATGGGTATAAGCTTGAGCGCTCCTTGCCAGCAACAGGGCTGAGCACAAAAGCATTAAAATCAGGATAGACAAAATGAACTTCATCGAGAATTTAATGGTCATGTTCATGAGACATCCCCTTTGCAAAAGATTGGAATTTTTTATTCCTTACGTTTCCACGGAATCCATTCGATACCATTGATATATTTCTGCATCCATCTGATCTCTTCAATATCGCGGCGACGCTGGTGCCTGGGCTCCCGGAATCCATGTGGTTCTCGAGGAAACCTGACGTATCGCACGGGGGCCTTCCCAATTTCCTTTAACGCATGGAAAAACATCATGGCTTGGCCAGGAGTACTCACGAGATCTTCTGAACCGTGGAGCAATAGGGTAGCGGTCGTCACATTCTTGACATACCAAAGAGATGAAACTTTGCGCCATTCTTCAGGATTTGTCCAATGTGCCCCATCTATATAATGAAGCCTGAGATCGAAGCTTAGGCCCGGCCCCGATTCTGCCGTCCAGCTTCCGACCATAGCACCCAATGAGGCCGCTTTGAAACGATCTGTCTGGGTGATAACCCAACTCCCGAGGATTCCTCCCCAGCTCCAGCCTCGGACGCCTAAGCGGTCCGGATCCGCGATATCCTTCTCGATAAGATAATCAACACCTGACATCACATCATCGTATTCCCCACCTCCGACATCTCCTTGTAAAGCGCAGAGTAGATCGTCACCATAGCTGTCACTACCACGTATATTAGGCCCGAACGAAGCATATCCCAATCCTGCATAAATGTGAAACATGTCCCTGAAGCTATTAGCAAAGCGCCCTGGAGGTCCTCCATGAATGGTTACGATAAGAGGAAGTTTTTCCCTCGCCTCAGTGTTACCTGGAACATAGAGGACACCCTCGATCTCCATTCCATCTTTGCTCTTCCAGCTTATCACTTTGCTTTCTGCAAGCTGGATTTCCTTTTTAATCCATGGATTTGAGTCTGTCAGGCGAACCGGATTTAATTCAGGCAAGGCAGAGACATAGAGATCGGGAGGTGCGTTGAAATTGCTGTACGAGTAGACCATCTTTGTTCTGTCTTTTGAGTATGCGAGTGTTCGAAGAGTGCCCCGGACGTTTGTGATATCTGTGATATTTCCTGTGGCAATGTCAAGCCGATGAAGGTTGAGATCGGTGCGGCGTGTCTCATTGAAAAGCAAACTTTTACCATCAGGTGTCCAAGAAAGGGTGGATATATTCCCCTGGTTTGGTTTTGTCAGTTTCTGTTTCTCGCGTGTTTCAGGATTCATGATCCAGAGATAACCATGTGTCAGGTCGTAATTCTCATCTGTGGGAGCATGGTAAATAAAGGTCTTTCCGTCAGGTGCCCAGAGGATGTTCCCTTCAGGAGAACTATTTTTTGTGAGCCTGACCTGTTTTTGGCTATTTACATCAAGATAATAGAGTTCTGACTTCCAGAAATAATTTTCGGCGGCGTGTTGAGTGGCTGCAAATACAACATGCTTGCCATCCGGAGCGATGTCGAATTCATTTATGATAAGTTTCTCGTTGGTCAGCCTTTTTTCTTGCTGGGTTGAAATATCAAAGATCCAAAGATTTTTCCAGCGGGCTTCCCTTCTTCCATTCGCCCCTTCAAAGACAAAAACGGCATCATCACCTAAATCATATTCCTTTTGCTCTTCCTCACTTCTAGGTTCTTCTGCTGTAAAGAAGATAGATTTGGAATCAGCAGACCACTTGTATTTATTGATACTGTTCTTGTGATCTGTGAGCTGAACAGCTTCGCCACCGCTGAGGCTGATGATAAATATCTGGCTGTTTTCGTCGATGGTGCGCCTGAATGTGAGGGATTTTCCGTCGGGAGAAAATTGGAATGAACTGCCGCCTGCCTCGCCAACGTAGGGAATGGCTGCACCGCCGGCAGCCGATATCATGAAGTATTTCTTTTTCCTCTTGTTCTTCTCCCAATCAAGCTCCGATTTTGAAAAGAATACCCATTTCCCATCCGGAGACATTTGCACGTCTCCAATGCGAACCATATTCAGGGCATCATCCACTGTCATCGGGCGGAGATTGGTATCCTGAGAGTATAAGATGCTGAGAATGAAGAGGAAGAGAACTCCGCTCAAAATGAGTTTTTTCATGAGCCTACCTCCTGGCCTATTTTATTCAAGAAGATGAAATCTCAGTGATTGATCCTCACTATTTCACTGGCTCTCTGTTAATAGCAGCACTTTTCCGTTGAGTCCTCCATTATACTTCCCCTTCTCAACACTGAGCTTTCCATTGACAAATACGAAGCTTGTTCCCGAGCTGTACTGACGTGCATCAGAGTGAGTGCCATTATCCCTGACGGTTTCAGGATCGAATATAACGATATCAGCCTTGTATCCTTCTTTGAGGTAACCCCTATCCTCTATTTGAAGAAAAGAGGCAGGCAGGGACGTCATCCTCCTTATGCCCTCCTCTAATGTCAGTACTTTCTCTTCTCTGACGTATTTCCGGAGGACTCTTGCCTGGCTCCCAAAGGCACGGGGGTGTCCTATTCTGGGCATTTCGGTCTCTTTTAGGATAGGAAATGCGTCCCCATCACTCGAAAACATCAACCAATCTTGCTTCATCGCATATTTCATATCGTCTTCCGACATAACTCCACAGGCGACATACAGGTCAGGTTCATCAATAACCAAGTCTGCGACCACATCAAAGGGTTCTCTCCCTTGTTCCGCTGCAATGTCCGAAAGGATCTTTCCAATCAAGTGGGTATTTTTCTCGGCCACTGTGACCAAATAACTATCCCAACCCGCCAGGGCTACAGAACTTGGTTTATGAGGCTCACCCTCGAGCACCGATTTTCTGATCTGCTCCCGCTTTGATTTATCGGCGAGGGCCTTTGCCAGTTCAGCCACATACTGCTCTCTCAACTTGGTCCGCTCCGAATCTGATAGATCCTGATCTCTCATCTTCTCTCTGAGCTCAACAAATGGCTGCATATCATTGGGAAGATGAAACGGGGCCCAGCCGGCGTTTCTTTCAATCGGTAAAATACGCCCGCCTGACGCATAGTGATAGGGATACATATCTGCGGTTATGATAATTCCTCTGGACCTGGCTTCATTGATCAGATCAACAACCTCAGTCATTGTTCCCCAATAGTTTTTTCGGCACACTTTTAAGTGTGCTACATTGACTCGTATCTTGGCTTGTTCAGCGATGCGAATCGTCTCTTGTGTGGATTCCGGGACCTGATCAAACTCATTGCGCTGATGACTGCTGTAAACTCCCCCAAACTCACTTGCAACTTTTGCGACCTCGATTATTTCTTCCGTGTTGGCATATCGGCCCGGAATGTATTCTAAGCCTGTGCTCAGACCCCACGCGCCTTCCTTCATCGCCTGACGAACAATATCCTTTATTTTCTCCAGTTCTTCTGGTGTGGGTTCGCGCGGTTCTCTCCCCATCACGGTTTGCCTGACAGTTCCGAATCCAACCAGATGCAAGGCATTTGTTCCAATGCCTTGCTCTTCCCATTTTTCTTTCATCTCAGCGATCTTAAACGTGCCATCGCCACAGTTGCCGGTAACGACTGTTGTCGTTCCCTGGATCAGATAGTTTAAATTGACATTGGCATCGGGTCGACCTAAGCCTCCATCACAGTGCGTGTGCATATCGATAAATCCGGGAGAGATTACCAGGCCGTTGGCATCGATGGTTTTCAAGGCCGTTTTTCCTGAAAGATCGCCGACCGCAACGATTGTATCCCCGGTAATGCCGATATCCCCAAGAAAACCAGGATTTCCAGTCCCATCGACGATTTTTCCATTGGTTATAAGAAGGTCAAAGCCGGCGGCGGTCTGATTACAACTCAATGTAAAAGCGATTGCCAACATTATGGAGAAAAACAAGACGAAATTGAGAATTTTTATCATAGGATGGATCCTTATTCCAAGAAATCGTTTATAACTCATGTTTTGTTTTCAACTGTCTGAAAACGCCTTTTCCAGTAAAGATACGCAGGTATACCCAGGACGGTGAGGAAAATTCCGGCCAAGGCTTCAACCGGTTTTTCCAGCAGGGTGTTAAGCAGTATCCCGCATGATGTGAGAATAAATATGGCAGGTACAAACGGGTAGCCCCAGGTTTTGTACGGCCGAGGCAGATCCGGCCGTTTTTTTCTAAGCGTAAACACAGATGCTGTCGCCACAATCCAAAAAGCGATCGCAATGAACATGGCGAAGGTAAAGATTTGTTCAAAGGTTCCGAGCAGGGTGAGCAGGGAGGCCCAAACAGCTTGGTAGAGAATGGAATATCCTGGAGTCCGGAAGCGGGGATGAACTTGGGCCACCTTCCTGAAGAACAGCCCATCCCTGGCCATGGCATAAAAGACCCGGGGGCCAACGAGGATGGATCCATTTAAGGAACCAAAGACGGATACAAGAACCAGAATAGAAATAAAACTGCCGGTGGCGGCGCTGAATAGAGCTCCTGTCGCCTTTTCCGCAATGCGAACTACGCCTTCCATATCCGACACAGGGAGTGCATAGAGATAGATATAATGGATCAGCACATAAAGGAGCGTGATTCCCAACGTTCCAAATATGAGGGCCAACGGAAGGTTACGTCTGGGATTCTTGATCTCACCAGCTACAAAATTTATATTGTTCCTGCCGTCAAACGCCCAGGCCACCGCCACTAGAGCTACTCCGATTGCCATGATCAAGGCGCCAAAATCCATGCCTGTGGGATTCAGCACCAGGTTCGGGGAGACACCTTTCCCGATTGCGAAGCCAAGGATAATAATCCCTGCGATGGTTCCGATTTTGATGACTGTGAAAAGGTTTTGTATAAGCTTGCCAAGTCCGACACCGATAAAATTGAAGAGAGATAAGACGACGATTACCCCGATTCCGGTGATCTGGCCCATGGAGAGAGAGTAGCTGAGTGAGCCCTGAAGGATTGGAATGTCCAGAGTTAGTATGACATTTTTCGTTCCCAGAGAGGGAATGAAATGACCAACATATTCAGCGAAAGCCAGGGCAAGTGCCGCAATAACCCCGGTCTGGTAGGCAAAAAACATGGTCCATCCAAATAAAAAGCCCGCCATGGGCCCGTAGGCTTCTTTGAGATAGACATATTGTCCCCCAGCCTCGGGCATGGCCGCACCCAGCTCTGCATAGGTTAAAGCTCCAGCTAAGGTAAGGAGCCCTCCCACAAGCCAAGCGACCAGAATGAGACCGGCCGAGGGAATACTTTTGGCCATGATACCGGTCGTGAGAAAGATGCCCGATCCAATGACAATACCCATCATGACCATCGTCGAATCAAAGAGGCCGAGCTGACGGACTAAGCCGATCTGAGATGAATCTTTGTTGCTGTTATTTAAATCCATGTTTTCATCTTAATCTTTAAAGAGGTCCGTTAAGATAACGGACCCTACATAATATATTTCTCCAAAAGCCCTGTTTTTTCATTGAATTCTCGGATGAGTTTGTCCCATTCGGTATAGGAATGGTATTTATCTCTCCAGTAGTTCTCGTCATACCATTGGCTGTCCAATTCCTCAACGTCCTTTCCCAGCTGTTCTACCCAGGTGAAATATTTGAGATTGTGCATTCTTTTTTTATCCCAATAACTGAGTTCGAGCATATGATCTATAGTGAGATTTCCGAGACAGGCATCAAAATACACTGCGCTTTGGTATTCGTTATATTCACCTTTTTCTTCATTCAATTCTTGAATCCTGGATTGGTAAAGTTCCATGGAATCGGTGGCGACCGTGAATACAATATCGTTTTCATCCATCTCGTAGTATTTGGCCATTTTAATGGCGCCTAATAGGTTGGCTATCGATGATATTCCCATAAGCTCTAAATTTTCCACTTTTTCTGGATCTATTCCTCTTTTTTTGAGGAAACTTTTCCCTGTGGGCTCATTGAACAACCGGACAAGTCTCATGCAAAACTCATCATCGATACCTGCGACCATGTCCATGTTCTTCAGATTGTGTATCCAGGGCACATGTTTGTCTCCGA
>JAUWSR010000299.1 GCA_030609975.1 Acidobacteriota bacterium
CCAAATGAGTTGTATTCATTGCCCACCCGCGAACGGTCCTTGTCCTAGAGCGTACATTGTAAAGCCCATAAACTCTGTCGATATCGCCACTTCCCCAGGTGGGAAAATTGGCATATTTATTGCAGACTGTTATGTTGAATAAATAAGAGAATAAGATATGTTCAAGAACTATATCAAAGTTATATCCAGGATCATCGGAAGGCATCGAGGCTATTCATTCATCAACATTACCGGCCTGGCTATTGGAATTGCCAGCTGTATCTTGATCCTGCTCTTTGTTCAGAGTGAATTGAATTATGATCGCTTCCATGAAAAGTCCAACCAGATCTACAGAGTTCCCCTCAGATTCAATGTGGGAACCAATCACTTTGACTGTGCCTTAGCCCCTTCCCCCCTTGCCCATGCCATGGTCAGCGATTTTCCGGAGGTCATAGCCTCAGCCCGTCTCTACAAACAATTTCGGACAGGAAACGTTTACGTTCGTTATGAAGACAAACAGTTTATGGAAGAACAGTTTGTATGGGCAGATCCCTCAATTTTCGATGTCTTCACACTCCCGCTCCTCGAAGGAGATCCCGGTTATGCCCTCAAAAAACAAAACTCCGTCATCATCACGCCTGCGGTAGCCTTAAAGTATTTTGAGAATGCTGATCCCATGGGAAAGATGATTACCCTGGAGGATGGGGCTCTCTACCAAATTACTGGAATCGCTGAACCTCTCCCCCAAAACTCCCATTTCCACTTTGATTTTCTCGCGACCTTTTCAACTCTTAAAAAAAGCCATGATCCGGACTGGTACGACACGGCTGTCTATACTTACATCCGAGTTCAAGAGAATGTTTCCCCCGGTCAAATTGAAGCCAAGTTCCCGGAGTTTTCACGCAATCATTATGAGCCGATCGTAAATAAGGCCATGGGCATCTCTTATGAGAAGTTCATCGATTCCGGAAACTTCATTGGCTTTTTCCTGCAGCCGCTTCAGGACATCCACCTGCATTCCAAGGTGGAAAATGAGTTCGAGGCCACAGGAAGCATGCAAAAGGTTACCATATTTGCAGCCATCGCGTTGATCATACTTATAGTTGCCTGCATCAACTTCATCAACCTTTCCACCGCCAGATCCTCTAAAAGAGCGCAGGAAGTGAGCATCCGCAAAGTCGTGGGATCGACCCGACAGCAGCTTATCAGGCAGTTTCTGCTAGAATCCATCATGTTTTCCATTCTTGCCGTTCTATTGGCGTTAATCCTGGTTGAGCTCTTTCTTCCCATTTTCAACAATTTAGTTGGAAAAGAATTCACCGTCTCAAGTTTTATGAATTGGTCCTTTCTGTTAGTGATCTGTTTGGGCGCAGTGATTGTGGGTGTCGCGGCAGGGCTCTACCCTGCTTTCATTCTCGCCTCCTTCCAACCTGTGGAGGTGATCAAAGGTATACTTCGATCCGGAGTTAAGGGCCGCCAATTCAGACGTGCGTTGGTCATATTTCAGTTCGCCGCAACCATCGCTCTTTTTATCAGCACTCTCGTAATCTACAGTCAACTGCGCTACTTACGCGACAAAAACCTGGGATTTGATAAGGAACATGTCCTTGTTATCCAGGGAGCCCGGAAGCTAGGAGCCGGAAGATCGGCATTTAAGGAGAGTCTCAAACAAAATCCCAACATCACAGAAATCACTTATACCGATTCCCTCCCCCAGATGCTCCTTGAGGTAAAAGTTTTTAAAAACCCGGGAGCTGACAGCAACATAAATCACACGCTGGTCACGCTCTCTGCCGACCATGACTTTATTGACACCTACAAGATCAATCTGATAGAAGGACGCCAATTCAGCAAAAAATACTCTACAGATTCCTCTGCTGTGATGCTCAATTCAGCTGCAGTCAAGGCACTGGGTTTAGAGTCCCCCATCGGTAAACGCCTGCTTCTTACAGAATTTAGGAGCAAGCCGTTTACAGTCATAGGCGTCATGGAAGACATCCACCTGGAATCTCTTCATTACAACATGCGGCCTATGGCAACCATCCTTATCGAAGAGCGCCCGGTGATGTATCTGTCCGTCAGAATCGCACCGGGAAAAGTGGAAGACACACTCCATTTTATTGAGAAGACCTGGTCAGAATTTGTGCCCAGCCAGCCCCTGGACTATGCCTTCTTCGATGACCGCTTTGCTCTGCTATACGCCAACGAGATCCAAGCCGGGAAGACCTTCACAGCATTTGCCATACTGGCCATCATCATCGCCAGTTTAGGCCTTTTTGGTCTGGCCTCCTATGTAACCACACAAAGAACAAAAGAGATCGGTATTCGAAAGGTTTTGGGAGCCTCTGTCCCAGGGATCATATTGCTGCTGAACCGGTAATTCCTCGTAAAAGTACTGATTGCCAATCTTATAGCTTGGCCAATTGCTTTTTTTGCCATGAGCAAATGGCTCCAGGGATTTGCCTACAGAACTAAGATAGAATTCACACCTTTTATACTGTCTGGAATTATTGCACTCAGTATCGCCCTTCTCACGGTGAGCCTCCAAGCTTTAAAGGCAGCCAACGCCGAGCCCGTAGACTCTTTGCACTACGAATAGCAAGTGGACTAAGGGCCATAGCGTTCAACCGGATGCGAAGCCAAAAAGGCGGAGGATATGTGGCAATCGGCATTCCCAATAACAGCAAGGAATAAACAGCATCTTAAGTTGTATTCTATAGGGATTATCGAGGATGGAGTGGAAGTCGTTATAAATCATCTGGAGCCCTACAAGATAAGGGGAGAGCAGAATTCTGTCCAGCTTGAAAAGGATATCACTATTGATACGGAAAACGATGAAATCGCAGAGATAGGTCTGAATGATATCTGGAGATTTGATGTCGATCCCGAAGGAAACGTCTATATGGTTTATCTGCAGAGCACGGAAAATTGTATTTTCAAGTTCGACAAGTATGGGAGTTTCCTCAGATCATTTGGCAGAAAAGGACAAGGGCCGGGAGAGCTGCAGTATCCCATATTTCTGCAGGTGATCGACAAAAGAATAGTTGTCTCAGATATCACTAAATTGGTGTTTTTCGGTGAAGATGGAAAAGTTATCAACGAGATCTCTAAAGAATCCAACAGGTTATTTTATATATTTATGAAGAACGGCAACTCTTTGGCCAGGGAACGGGTCAGAGATGCTTCTGATCCAGCCAATCAGCATGTTGGCTTAGTATTGTATGATCCAGAATTCAATAAGATCAAGGAGATAAGTAGAGTGACCGTACCGAATCCATTAAAAGGAAAAGGTTATAACGTTATACTGCCCTATTCTCACGCTCATATTACAGGGGAATTATTATATGCGGGGAACAGTGAGCGCGGATATGTCATCTCTATTTTTGACCAAAACGGAAACCCCATAAAAAGGATAAAAAAGCAATATGCTCCGGTCCCAGTGAACGATGAAGACAAAAAGAGGATACTAAAGACTTTTGAAAGAATGCCGGAAGAAATAAAGAAAACTTTTTATTTCCCTGACAATTACCCCCCCTTCCAACGTCATTTTTTCACAGATGACCAAGGACGGCTTTTTGTTATGACGTATGAGAAAGGAAATAATCCAAGAGAATTCATGTATGACATCTTCAATGCTGACGGTGCCTTCGTCGGAAGAATTGGACTTAATAATTACGGACAATCCGGTGCGCGCTTGGTGCCCTTGCCTGCGTTATCCAAAAACAACCGTCTCTATCTCGTGAGAGAGAAAGAAACTGGCTTTAAGGAACTCGCCGTTTACACAATGACTTGGCAATAATGTTGCTCAGCCTCGCCAATCTCGCTCACCACTCCTGATGTTCAACGCGGGGAAGTTTTTCTCCTCGCATGGCTGCATGATACACCAGTGTTGCCAGGATGACTGAATTCGCCATCTCATCGAGCTGTTCTTTGGTATAGACCTTGGCCATAGGTTCATGCTGTGTTCCGGATCTTCCCATCTGTACCAGCTGACCACGCAGCAGGATAGGCGATGATCCGAAGATATTGAGGTGAGATCATGTGCACGGAGGGATATTC
>JAUWSR010000125.1 GCA_030609975.1 Acidobacteriota bacterium
AGAAGGCCGCTCAGAAAGCCGTAAAATCGCTGTTAGGAAAAAAGATCCGAACCTTGACTGCCGACACCTTTCTTCTCAAGAAGAAAAAGTAAGAGCTAAGCCCCTCCTATCGGCTCGCCCGAAGGGTGAAAGCTGCCGACACAGTTTCATTGGTTTATGAAAGAATATGTCGGCAGATTTCATGAATAATTCAGGTCAGTTGTTGGACATAAGGGCAGCAACAACCCGCAACTCCGGAATATTATCACAGACGATCTTTATGATAGCCGCGACCGGCACCGCCATGATCATGCCGGGAATCCCCCAAAGCCAACCCCAAAAAAACAGAAAAAAGAGTACGACCAGAGGACTCAGGCCCAAACCGGTCCCCATGAGGCGTGGTTCCACAAAGTTTCCCATAGACTGTTGAATAACGGTCAAGATCACCAGTATCCATACTGCCGGCCAGAGTGAATCAAACTGCAGCAAGGCAATGGTTACGGGAAAAGTGGTCGCGATGAAGGAGCCGATATTGGGGATATAATTGAGGATAAAGGTTAAAAAACCGAAGAAAATCGCGAAGTCCAAACCGAATAGCAGCAGGGTCACGGTCACGAAGATACCAGTTAGAAAACTCACAACAGTTTTTATTCCCAGGTATTTTTGAACCTGAGCATCGATGTTCTCGATAATAACGTTCATTTTTCGAGCATTATTTGTTTCCAAAGATTTTTCGATCTTAATCCGGGTTTTCCCGCGCCCAGCCAGAATAAAGACCAAGAATATAAACACCAGAAAGAGCTTGGAAATAAACGATAGAAAAGGACCAAGAGATGAAACCAGAAGTCCACCCATACGATTGAGGTTGACCTGTTCTTCCCA
The DNA here is from genome assembly GCA_030609975.1 of Acidobacteriota bacterium. Taxonomy (GTDB): domain Bacteria; phylum Acidobacteriota; class Aminicenantia; order Aminicenantales; family Aminicenantaceae; genus JAUWSR01. The sequence continues at coordinate 862 of JAUWSR010000125.1, forward strand.
GTTGATGGTATCCAGGTCGAGAGGCGTAAAATTAAAGCGCTGCTGTAGAGCATCGATGGTCTGGAGGATGTTTTCCCCATAGACAGGGACCTCAGCGGCAAATGCCTTCCCAGTAGTAAAAAACAGAACGCCTAAAAGATAGAGACCGGCAAAAGTCACCAACAACAAGACAATGATCGCTACAAAGCGCGGGATCTTAAGCCGTGTAAAGAAGTCGATGATGGGAAGCAAAATAAAGGATATTAGAACCGCTAAAAAAAAGGGGAAGAGGACGGGTTTAGCCAGGCGAAGCACAAAACCGCTCAGAAAAATCACAATGATAACAAGACAGGCCGTGGCAACTTTTGATTCCTTCATCAGTCCCATTATAAACTACCCGGATTTCTAAACACAAGGATTCCCCAATATGAAACCCTATATGTCATTGCGAGGGCCGAAGGGCCGAAGCAACCTCTCCTACTTATTAGCCAACCCTCCAGACGGTGAGACATCCTTGAGGTTCTCACCTTTTGAGGGCAGTCCCCTCCTCACAGGAGGTGAGGAAATCGAGTATGATCTCATCTCTGGTTTCACCTGGAAAGGCGATTGATATCTGAACGGATACGCGTAAAATTGTGTATGAAATCGTTATTTATCAGAAGGATACGACAAAATTAAGTGGATAGAAGCATGAAGATATTGATCGCGGAAGACGACGCTATCTCCAGCCGGGTTTTGGCCAATAGTATTACAGAGTGGGGATACGATCTCGTGATCACACGGAACGGAGAAGAGGCTTGGGCGGCTTTAGCCTCAGATAATGGAACAAATGGGCATCCCGGCATTCAAATCGCTATTTTGGATTGGCAGATGCCTAAGCTGGATGGAGTGGAGCTCTGTCGAAAGATCCGTTCCCATGGCCTTTCTCAGGGACTCGCATATATCTATATCATTCTTTTAACGGGAAGAGATCACCAAGAGGATATCATCCGAGGTTTGAACGCCGGTGCGGATGATTACATGACCAAACCCTTCGACCAGATCGAGCTGCAGACTCGCCTAAAAAACGGAGAACGTGCACTGAGCCAAGAGAAAGAAGCGCTGGATTTGACAGTTACAGACAGGCTGACTAAACTCTGGAATCGGGATAAAATATTGGAGTTCCTTGAGGATGAACTGGATCGAAACAGCCGGCGATACCAACCCACAGGTGTGATTTTGGCAGATATGGATAATCTTGGGAAAATCAACAGCCAACACGGCCGTTCTTCCGGGGATCACCTGCTGGCCGAGGCGGCAAGAATCCTCAAAGATACCATTCGCCGCTATGATCGTATCGGCCGCTATGGGGACGATGAGTTTTTGCTGGTCCTGCCAAATTGCGGCAAGGATCACCTCACGATGATAGCAGAAAGGCTGCGCAGAGCCGTAGAAACAATTCCCTCAATAGAGGTCTCTCTCAACTCCTCTGTTTCCTTCGGCTGCGTTTCTTCCCAATACTCTCTTACAAGTTCCTGCCACACCTTGGTGGCCGCAGCTAAAAAAGCCGTAAAGAAAGCCAAACAACAAGGACGCAATTGCGCTGTGAGAATAGATCCTGAAAGGAAAAACTAGGCCATGGGCAACGAAAAGGCTTATCTTGATCAGTTGTTTGAGAGCGCCATGGAAGGGATCATCATAACCGATCGCAATGGGATGGTCCTCCGTGTCAATCAGAAATTCAAGGAAATTTTCGGTTATGAAAAGGAGGAAGTCCTAGGTAATTCCATCGATACTCTGATCACTCCCCCAGAAAATCAGTACAATGCCTTCGCCGTCACTGAAAAGGTCGCCAGCGGTGAAAGTGTATCTTTCGAAGCCGTTCGTAACCGAAAGGATGGAACTCCCCTGGATGTTTCCGTCCTGGCAGCCCCGATAATCGTCGAGGGCAGCTTGGAGGCTGTCTACGGCATCTATCGTGATATTACGGCGCGAAAGTTATCTGAAAAATCCTTAACCCAAGAAAAAGACAAGATCCAAAAGTATCTGGACCTGGTTGGTGTGATGTTCATCGCCCTCAACGCTCAGGGAGAAGTGACCTTAGTCAACCATAAAGGCTGCAAGATTTTAGGCTATAGCAGAGATGAGATCCTGGGAAAAAATTGGTTCGACAATTTCTTACCTGAGGATATCCGTGACGAGGTCAAATTCGTCTTCCAAAAACTACTGGAAGGTGAGACCGAACCCGTTGAACACTTTGAAAATCCAGTTCTCAACAGAAATGGAGAAAAGCGGATCATAAACTGGCACAATGCACCCATCCGCAACAAAGACGGAGCGATCATCGGCACAATTGGATCAGGGGAAGATATAACTGAACGCAAACGTGCCGATGAAACCCTAAGAAAATCGGAAGAAAAATACCGCCTGATCTTCGAATCTTTCCATGATGTATATTATCGCACGGATAAAGAGGGCCGCATAAGCCTGATCAGCCCATCTGTACATACGCAGGCAGGTTTTCTTCCCGAAGAGATCATCGGGAAACCCATCATCGATTTTTATGCCACCCCGAGTGAATTCCAGATCTTCCAAGAAAAGCTAAAATCCGATGGCATGGTCGATGATTATGAATTGAAGCTGAGAGCCAAAAACGGGAGCATCATCGATGCTTCAGTCAATGCCCGCATCATCTTTGATGAGAGCGGCCAGCCTCTGGGAGTAGAAGGTGTGCTCCGAAATATCAGCGCCAGAAAGCGAGATGACGAAGCCATCCAGAGGGAAACGGCCAAGCTCTCGGCCATGATCTCCGGAATGAACCAAGGAGTGGTGTTTGCCGACGATCAGAACCGGATCGTTGAAGTCAATGATTATATGCTCAAGTTCTTCAATCTCGATCGTGAAGCTGTGATCGACAAACATATCCATGAGGTCTATTTCGGCCTGCCCCCGGAGGAATTAAAAGAACATATCGAAAGCTTCAAAAAGAATTCCAACTCATCCCAGGTTTCTTCCGAAGTATCCATCAAAGAGATCGAGGCCATCCTCCGTCTGCAACCGGTCTATCACAATTTCCTCTATGAGGGCGTTATCATCAACTTGATCGATGCCACCGAATTGGTCCGGGCAAAAAAGGATGCTCAATCCGCCAATCAGGCCAAGAGTGAATTCCTGGCCAATATCAGTCATGAGATCCGTACTCCCATGAACGGTATTATGGGAATGGCTGACCTGGCGTTGGATACCGAGCTCAGTCCAGAACAGAATGAATTTTTAACCGGTATCAAGTCTTCCGCCAAAGCCATGCTGGCCCTGATCAATGATTTTTTGGACTTTTCCAAGATCGAGGCCAAAAAGCTCGAGTTCGAGTCTGTTACCTTCAACCTGCATGATTTTATCTACGAAACCATCAATCCTTTTGTGATCCAGGCCCACAAAAAGAAATTGGAGCTGATCTGTGATATTCCCACTCCTTTGATCTGCAATGTCGTGGGAGATCCGGGGCGCTTGGCGCAAGTTATAAAGAACCTGGTGAGCAATGCCATCAAGTTCACAGATACGGGAGAGGTCGTTCTATCCGTACAAGAGGAAAAACGAACGGAACATGATATCACGGTGAAATTTTCTGTACTTGATACCGGAATCGGGATTCCAGAGGAAAAACGCGAGGCCATCTTCGATGCCTTTGCCCAGGCAGATGGTTCTATGACACGAAAATTCGGCGGCACCGGACTCGGTCTTTCCATCTCTGCCGAACTGGTTACACTCATGGGCGGTAGCATCGCTGTGGAAAGCCGCAGTAAAGGTGGCAGTGATTTCAATTTCACCATGCCTTTAAAATTCCCGGAAGATCCCTCTGAAAGATTGGAACCATACAAATTTATGGACTACCGAGGACTGCCTGTTCTGATCGTAGACGACAATTCCTCCAGCCGGAGCCAACTCAAAGCGATGATGAGCAATTTCGGTATTGAAGGGCGTGAAGCCACCGGAGCTGAAGACGCCATCTCCTTGCTGGACCGTGCGCAAACCCAAGGTCCTGCCTACGGAATCATGCTGATCGATGCTTATCTGGGGGGAAATGATACCTTCATTCTCATGGATTATATCCGTCAATACCCGGATCTGGCTAAAACCTCCATCATGCTTTTTAGTGCCTCAGCAAAAAAAGAGGACGCTCGTCCATGGGAAAAACTTGGGATCACGGCCTCTATAAAAAAACCTGTGCGTATCACAGAGCTCTCCAAATCGATCGATGCGGTCTGGGGGGTCAGCCCGCCAGATAAAATCCAACCAGAGCCTCCAGCCGAGTCAAAACCGAAGATCAAGAGCCATGGGCGCTATCGAATCTTGGTGGCCGACGACAACCTCGTAAACCGCAAGGTTGTGCATTACATGCTGGAGAAAAAGGGACATGAGGTCATCAGTGTCGAAGATGGGAAAGAGGCCGTGAACGCCACGGAAAACCGCATCGTAGATCTCATCCTGATGGATGTACAGATGCCGGTGATGAATGGAATGGAGGCCACCGCCGCAATCAGAAAACGGGAAGAGAACAGCTCCATGCACACTCCTATCATTGCTTTAACCGCTCATGCCATGAAAGGCGACCGGGAACGCTGCTTGGAATCGGGCATGGACGACTATATATCCAAACCTATAAATCCCGAAGAACTCTTTGAAACCATGGATCGGGTTATCAACAAACTAAAAGGATCGACACACGATCAAATTCCTCAGCAGTGAAAACAGCGATGTTAAAAGTCCTGATAGCAGAAGACGACCGAGTCAGCGCTCGGATCCTGGAAAACCATTTGAAAAAATGGGGCTATCAGGTCTTCCTGGAAAAGAACGGTGAGGACGCCTGGAAAACCCTGGACAAGGAAAATATCCAGATCGCTATTCTTGATTGGATGATGCCCAAGCTAAACGGTATTCAATTGTGTAAAAAGATCCGTAAACGGGAGAGCGATCTCTACGCCTATATCATCCTGCTTACAGCTCGGTCCAGCACCGAGGACATCGTCAAGGGGCTCAATGCAGGAGCAGACGACTATATAACCAAGCCGGTTGAATATTTAGAGCTCAAGGCCCGTTTATCCACAGGACGACGTATCATCGAGTTGGAAAACTACAATCGCAAACTCAGGGATCGCCTGAAAAAATTGGCCCAGCAGGACAGCTTAACCAGCTTTCTTAACAAAAAGAATATCACGCTGCGCCTGCGGGAAGAACTGAGCAGAAGCCAACGAGATCATCAGCCTATTGCCGGCATCCTTATCGATATCGACAAATTCAAACAGATCAACGACACGTACGGACACCACGTCGGGGATCAGGTTTTAGTGGAAATATCTTCCCGGCTCAAAAAGAGGCTGCGTAGGCATGATCAGATCGGGCGTTATGGGGGTGATGAGATTTTAGTCATCGCCTGGGACGCAGACAGCCATACTCTCAGAAAGATCATGGAAAGGCTTCGTAGGGCCATTTCGGGAACACCCTTTGAAACCGATGCCGGCCCCATCGATGTGAGCATCAGTCTGGGAGGCGTCACCTCAGAGTTTAAGGCGGATATTACCACTGAAGAGCTGATCAAGCTCAGCGATCAGGCCTTATACGAAGCAAAAAGCAAAGGCCGGGACAGAGCTGAAACCAGAGAAACTTTCTCATAAAAGGAAAAAATATGTTCCCTGAAAATGATATTATCGATTTTGCCTCCGTACTAGAGAGGATCGGAGGCGATAAGGAATTTCTAAATGAGCTCATCCAAATCTATATGGAGGATTTCGACTCCACCTATAACTCCCTGGTACAGGCTGTGGCCGCTCAAGATTTTACCGCCATCCAAGAACTGGGTCACAGCTTAAAAGGCTCATCCGCAAACCTGAGTTTGATCCAACTCAGAGAAAAAGCCTATCTCGTCGAAACCGCCGGCGGGGAATACAATCTGGAGCTCGCACAGCAGGGAACCTCAGGGCTTAAAACAGAATATGAGAGATTCAAGGCTTATATCGCCGATCGTGACTGATTCAAACAGACAAACGATCAACGAGATTTAAGCTTTTCGACCATTTCAAGCAAATATTTTTTTCCGATATCCTCAGCCCCGTCTTTGATCTTCATTACACCGCAAAGATAATTCCCTACTTTGGCTATAAAGACGTTGTGGTAATACCTGTCTTTTACATGGTAACCGCCCGAGATTTTCCCCACATTGTCTTTGCCTTTGGCCTCCAGGTATCGTTTCAGCATTTCATCGCTCTCATCCCGGGATTTTCCCTCGATAAGAAAGGCATCGAAATCCTGATCAGGCAGGCTGTAATTGACTAAGTAGCCGTCATGCAGAAAACCGTATCCCATGAAATTCTGCAGAATATACTTTTCGGTATGCGTGGTAAGGCCATTCCGGGGGAATACCTGCAGCAGGTCAGGGAATTTCCCTTTGTCCTCTGTTCGGTTTATGATCTCCGTTGCAAAGGATTTGAGGACATTATCGGATGCTCCACCACAATCAAAGCATAAAAGTTTCACGTAGTAACGACCCACCATGAAGTTCAGGGAACCCTCTTCCAGATACCCCTCCACGCCGATATCGATAAAGGCATTTTCTGGATACCGCTCCGCACTATAGATCCCAAAGGAATTGCGGTTGCTGCCCATATCATAGATCTCGATGGCCAGGGTATCTTCCGCCTCTCCTTTTTGATACTGAGCGACTATCAATTGATCGAACTCATAGGAGAGATATATTTCGGCCGCCCCATTTATATATTCAAAGAGAGTCTCGGGAAAAAAAGTTTGAGGATCCTCCGTTTGTGACCAGGAATCGACCTTGGGCAATAGGGTCTTTAGTTCCACGACATCTTCTTCAAAAGCCAGACAGACCCCGATCAGACCAGCCAAAACAGCAGCTATGACAACACTTGATCTCAGTGCAGTCTGTATTTTTGAATTCATTGTGCTCTCCTTTTTTATGATTGATCCAAGTCCTCACATAATATAGAGATTCACTCCACAGAATTCAACCGCCATCCTTTCCTCCCCCACCCCCCACCCTGGTATAAAGGAATGATACTATTGGGAATTATTGACATGGCTGTAGTGTGGGAGTAGTGTGATTGTGATGAATAAAGCCAGAGTCGTAGTGGTTACAGGAAAGGACGTTCTCGGCTCCAAATTCTCCCTGAATGAAAAAAAACTCCAGCTTATGTTCCGCTTTGGTCTTTCCCAAATTTTGCCGTCTGGTGATGCTGACGAAAATCTCCTCAAGCTTTTTACTGCGCAAGACCAGATCGGGATCAAGATCAATACCATTGGGGGGAGAAAGCTCTCCACCCGGCCTGAGGTCACCCACGTTCTCAGCAGTCTCCTGCATACGGCGGGCAGAGAAAATCCCATCGTCTGGGATCGGACAAACCGTGAGCTCAAAGAGGCGGGTTACCGTTTGAATATGAACCGCAAGGGGCCACGGATATACGGAACAGATTCACGCGGACTTGGATATGACGCCTATCTCCTCTCTCACAAAAACATCGGCAGCCTGTTCTCAGCGATCCAATACCGGCAGATCAGCGCCTCCATCAGCTTGGCCATCTTGAAAGATCATGGATTGGCTGGTGTAACCGCCGGTATGAAAAACTACTTCGGCTCCATCCATAATCCCAATAAATATCATGATTTCAACTGTGATCCTTATGTAGCGGAACTTTTCGAGACTCCTCCCATTCAAAAGAAACACCGTCTCACCATAGTGGATGCCCTGCTTGTGCAGTTCCACCGAGGACCCGCTTACCATGCCCAGTGGGCAGAGTCCCTTGGGATCCTGATCTTCAGCACCGATCCGGTAGCCGCAGATTATGCCGGCTGGCAGCTTATCGAGAAGCTTAGATCACTCCATGGTCTTCCCTCTTTAGCAGAGGAAAAGCGAGAGCCAAATTATATTCTCACCGCAGGAAAACTCGGTTTAGGGCAAGCAAACCCCGATCAGATCGAGGTCATCAACCATGAAATTTAGATGTAGGGATCATTGTCCCAATGGTCCATTCCGATCAGAATGTAGGGACCGTTGTCCCAACGGTCCATTCAAATATAAATGAAACGTCGAAATTTTATCAAACTCACGGCGGGTACAGGTCTGGCAGCAGGCGGCAGCTGGTGTCCTTTGCTGGAGGACCTTTATGCCCTAGGCCAGGACGCCAATCTCTCCCGAGTCGAAGCCCGTTATTATAAAAAGCTCCCGGATCGTGAGATCGAGTGTGAGCTCTGCCCCCGTTTCTGCAAATTGGGAGACAAAGAACGCGGCTACTGTGGCGTGCGTGAGAACCAGGATGGGATCTATTATTCTCTGGTATACGGGAAGGCCTGTACCGCCCATGTGGATCCTATCGAAAAAAAGCCTTTTTTCCATTACCTTCCCGCCAGCCTCGCCCTCTCAATTGCCACCGCAGGCTGCAACGTAAACTGTAAATTCTGTCAAAACTGGGAGATCTCTCAGGTAAGACCCGAACAGATCCGGCATTTCGATTTCCCCCCTGAGCAGGTGGTAAAATCAGCCCAGGAAAACAATTGCCCCGTGATCGCTTATACCTACTCCGAGCCCATCGTTTTCTACGAATACATGTACGACACCTCTGTCGTGGCTCGGGAAAAGGGGATCAAAAACGTAGTTATAACCGGCGGCCACACCAATCAGGAACCCCTGAAAGCTTTGATCGAGGTTGTGGATGCCATCAAGGTCGACCTTAAAGCCTTCGATCAGAAATTTTATTCCCAATACGTCCGCGGGGAACTGAAACCCGTGCTGGATGCCATCTCTCTCATCTCGCAGAGCGATATCTGGTTGGAGATCGTGTATCTCGTCATCCCCTCGCTTAACGACTCCGCTCAGGGATTTGAACAACTGTGCCGCTGGATACGAGAGGAACTCGGCCCCGATGTCCCCTTGCACTTTTCCCGTTTTCAACCACAGTATCTCATGAAAAATCTACCTCCCACTCCGATCTCTACTCTGGAAAAAGCCTATCACATCGCCAAAGACCAAGGTTTGAATTACGTGTATATCGGCAATGTTCCGGGCCATAAGACAGAAAATACCTTCTGCCCCAACTGTAAAAACTTGCTTGTAGAACGCCGAGGATATG
>JAUWSR010000037.1 GCA_030609975.1 Acidobacteriota bacterium
CAGCCCATATGATCCCAGCCTGGTTGATGGCGATCCTCTGGGGATCCCTTTCTTTTACGATACGGATGAAGGCATCCCATTGACTTTCTTTCTCCTCATATTCTTCATTTTATAATATATACTTCTTCCTGACGACCGTCTAGGAAATAGGCGCCATTCTCGGTGAAGGCCACCATTTGTTCTATGGCCATGCGCAGCTCCTTGCCATCAAATCCGCGGACCGGAAGAGTCACACTCAATTCGGCGGTAAAGGTGCTGTTGTACACCAGTTCGACCTCCCCTCGTTCCCCGGTATCTTCCTGCTCCCAGGGCAAGCCGATCAACGGACCCGGTTCATGCAGGAAATAACCGATGGCATGAGAATAGATCTTGGGCTTACTGATCCCTTTCTGCTTGGCTGAGTTGAGAATGTTGGCCAACAGTTGATTTCCGGTCAGCCCCAATTGGAACTCCTCACAAAAAATATCCTGAAGCCTGTTGCCCTCAGCCAAAACCTCGTTGAGCTCTGGGGGGACTTCCGTTTCTCCGGGGCGGAGAATATAGCCCCATTCGGAATGATCTGTATAGTAGCGCAGATAACGGATACCCGCATCACACTGGATGAGGTCACCCGGACGCAGCGTGCGGTCATCCATCCCGTATTGTTCCAGCACTTCGGGGTCCCGCCAGCGGATCCGGAACCACGGCCAGCCGTATCTATCCAAACCCATGTCCGAGATGATCTGCAGATGACCCCAGAGAAGATCATCCAACGTAGTTTCATTCGGGGTGATGACCTCGCTGGAAAAGGTTCTTTTAATGATATCGTGCGCCAGCCGCACAACACCCTCATAAAGTTCAAGTTCTTCATCCAAAAGAGTTTCCAACCAAAGGGTGGCCAGTTTTTCAGAGGAATACAAGCGCCGGCTGTATTCCGGGCCGACGGCCTTTATCAGATCTTCCTTGAGTCTCGCGCTCAATCCATCGGCAGCCCATATGATCCCAGCCTGGTTGATGGCGATCCTCTGGGGATCCCTTTCTTTTACGATACGGATGAAGGCATCCCATTGACTTTCTTTCTCCTCTAGATCCCAAGCGCGGTGATCCCAGGCATCCTCATGCAGCCCCTGCAGGTTCGAGCGGGAGAGATTCAGTCTCTCCACGCCTTTCTCCGGTCCCCGATCATAAAATACCAGGATCTGTGTGATCGGGCACCAGGTATTGTAGGGGATCATGGTCTTGAACACCGGATCATAATTGTCCTCATCGCAGATGATGACCCACATGTCGAAGTTCGTTTCGCGCATAAATCCGGGCAGGAGCCTATCCAGCCGCATCTGGGTGATGTGGTTGACGGTAGCAGATTGGTCTCGGACACTCAAAACCGGCGAAACTTCTGCCTTGGAGACCTCTTCCTTCGGGGAACAGCCCCCCAATACCAGCAGCAGGATAAGGGCTGCCGGAAAAAAACTTCGTTTGAATATATTCACCATGGGTATCTCCTTAACAAGCTCCTACTTGATAACGTGAAATTCTGTTTGGCGGCCGTCCAGAAAATAGACCCCGGTTTTGGTAAAAACGATGTCCTGTTCGAACCGGAAACGGAAAGCGTCCAAGCCCCATTCCGGGACAGGTCGGGTTACACTCAATTCCACTGTAAAACAGCTATTGGGGACGAGCTTCACCTCACCTCGGGGTCCGGTGTCCTTTTGTTCCCAGGGCAGTCCGATCAGCGGCCCGGGCTCATGCAGATAATAACCCAGCGAATGGGAGTAGATCTTGGGGATCTTTATGCCTTTCTGCTTGGCCGTCGTCAGGATGTTATTCAACATCTGGTTGCCGGTCAGCCCTTCCTTGAATTCACCACAAAAGACATCCTGGAGCCGGTTTCCCTCAGCAAAGCCGGCCTTCAATCCTTCGGGAACCTCGGTTTCCCCCCGGCGCAGGACATAGGCCATCTCCTGAGTATCGGTGTTGTAGCGGAGATAGATGATCCCCACATCACAGTGCAGCACATCGCCTCTGCGGATGATCTTGTCCGTCATGGGATATGTCTCTAAAACCTCGGGGTGCCTGCCAATGACACTGAAATGAGGCCGGAAGGCCATGCCCAATCCGAGATCGGCGAATCTCTGTCTATAGTGAAAATGCAGGTCCTCGGTCGTGGTCACACCCGGCGTGATGATGCTGTTGGAAAATGTCTCAGCGATCAGAGCATGGGAGATGGCCACAGCCGTATCGAAGAGATCCAGCTCTTCATCGAGCAGTGTTTCCAGCCAGAGTGTAGAGGCCGGCTCCGCCGATTCCAGGCGCTCGGAAAACTGTGATCCAATAGACTTCACCAGTTTTTTCTTAAGTGATACCGTCAAACCATCCGCCGCCCAGATCACATCCGATTCATTGATGCCGATCCTTTGAGGATTTCTTTCCTTGACGATCCTGGCCAGACAATCCCACTGGCTCTCTTTTTTTTCAAGGTCCCAGGCCCGGCTGTCCCAGACTTTTTCATGCAGACCCTTCATATTCGTCCGGGAGACATTCAATCTCTCGATGGGCTTTCCCGGCCCCGGATCGTAAAAAACCAATATCTGGGTGATGGGACACCAGGCATCATAGGGGATCATGGTCTTGAAGACAGGGTCATAGTTGTCCTCATTGCAGGGCAAAATCCACATATCGATTCCCGTCTCGCGCATTATCCGCGGCAGCAGCTGTTCCAAGCGCATAAGAGTGATCCGATCCACCGTAGCAGCTCTGTCCCGGATCTTCATGACTGTGGGAAAATCCTGGGCCCCATGGGTCTGCGGCATCACTAGTACTGCAAACAAAAGCAGGAGAGGGATTGTTTTCATCTGGCTTTTAAACATTTGTATCTCCTTTTATCAATTGGTCCGTAAAAATTACGGACCCTACATTTATTGGTCCGTAAAGATTACGGACCCTACATGGCCATCATATCTGGCCTCCCATATCATGTTCCCAATGGGATCATATTTAAGAGTGATATAGTCATAGTTTGTGTCCGATCCATAACTGTACCCGGTCACAAAGATATTGCCTTGTTGATCGACCGTCATAGCCGTGGGGATATCCTCATCGTTGCCTGGTCCGTTGTATCGGGATTCCCACACAAGTTTCCCCTGAGGATCATATTTCAATGTCACGATGTCCTGTTGGGTCTCCTCTCCCCGGCTGTTTCCGGTCAGGATGACATGGGAATCTGAAGTAAGGCTAAGGCTGACTGGGATGTCAGCACCATTTCCGGGGCCGTTATATTTTACAGCCCAAACCTGATTACCGCCTGTGTCATACTTGAGCGTAACACAATCGAAGGCAGAGTCCTCTGCCAAGCTTTTTCCGGTGACATAGACGTTTCCGGCCCTATCCACAGCTAACGCAAACGCCTCATCGATCCTATTGGCAGGGCCGTTGTATTTTGCCACCCAGGTTTGCTTTCCCAGCGTATCATACTTCACAGTCACAAAATCATTCGCGCTGTTTCTGTCATATCCATAACCGGTGACATATACGATTCCCTTCGGATCAACCCATAGGGCTTGGGCCGTTTCAAAATCCGCTTCTATCCCATGGTATCGCGCCAACCACAACTGCTCGCCGTGAGTGTCGTATTTTATGGTCGCAAAATCGTAGGATGTCTCACGATCACGATCGGTTCCCATGACATAGATATATCCATTACTATCCAGGGCCACAGCTTTAGCGGAATCATCTCTGTTCCGCAGGGAATTGTAACGAGCTGCCCATACCTGTTTGCCCTGGGGATCATATTTGAGCGTGACATAATCATGCTCGGTCCCCTGGCCGAAACTGTATCCGGTTACATAGATGGATCCATCCGGAGCGACGGCCATCGACTCGGCATAGTCATCGCGGTGCGAGGGCCCGTCGTATCTTGTCACCCATTTCTCAGTTCCCTCCCTGTCATATTTGACCAAGGTCAGATCCAAGGATGTGTCAGGGCCATTGCTGTGGCCTGAAACGAAGACGTTTCCTGCATCATCTACAGCCAGCTTAGAGGCATAATCAGAGCTGCCGGCCGGGCCATTATATAAGGATGTCCAGCTCCGGCGGCCCTTTTCATCATATTTTATGGTGACAAAGTCATAGTCCGTTGCTTTTTTATAACTGTATCCCGTGACATAAACATTCCCGGCAGCGTCAACAGCCAGAGACTGGGCCCGGTCCACGGTATCCCGCCTGCCTGATTCCGTTACAGGCTGAACTGCTGCGTATTTACCTGGGATCGTCAGCAGTCCGAACATACAAAGTCCCCCCAGCATAATCGCCCGGAAAAACTTCGAGAATGATCTATTTGTGGCAGTGTTGTCCTTCATTTCAAGTCATTCCTCTCTTTTCGATAACTACAGGTCCGGATCATTCAGCTCTTTTCTCAATTCCACCATCCGCTTTCGCAACTGCTGGATGATCACAGCGCAATCGGGGTCGTTTATCAGGTTATGCATCTCTTGGGGATCGTTCTCCAGATCATAGAGCTCATATTCCTGAGGCTCCTCAAAAAAATGGATGTACTTCCACTTCTCTGTGCGGATGCCCCGGTTCTTTTTCCCGGAATGAGGGCCGGGATACTCATAATATTCATACAAGAAATCTTTCCGCCAATCTGTGTTTCTTCCCTGCAACAGCGGCCTAAAACTTTTCCCATCCATGGCCTTGTCGGAGAGATTCACACCCGCCATATCCAAGATTGTAGGGGCGACATCCACATTCAAAACCATCTCAGAAGATAAAGATCCGGCTTTCACTGCTCGGGGATAACGAACGAGTAGGGGGACACGGATCGATTCCTCATACATAAAGCGCTTATCGAAAAAATGGTGCTCGCCGATGAAAAAGCCATTATCTCCGGCATACAAGACCATAGTATCGTCTTCAAGCCCGAGCCGTTCCACAGCATCCAGAACACGCCCCACATTTTCATCCACACCGGCCAAACAGCGGTAATAATCCTTGACGAAAGTCTGATAATCGGGAATATCTTCAAAATCTCCGATCCGCATATTCGCGTTTTTTACGGCATCGGGCCGGCCGGCATAATCATCAAAATAATTCGCCGGCTTGGGGATCTCCACATCCATATAAAGCTCTTTAAAACGATCAGCAGGCCTAAAACTGCGGTGTGGGGCTTTAAACCACACCAACAGACAGAACGGCTGGGAATGCTCCCTCTCCAAATAGGCAACGGCCTTTTCCGCCAGGATATCCGTTATATGCCCTTTATATTCTATATCCGGCCCATCGTTTTCCGCGATCAGGGGATCATAGTAGCGCCCCTGTCCTTTGAAGCCAAAATAATAATCAAAATCTCGATTACGTCCCAGATCTGTATTGTGCCATTTCCCCACAAAGGCCGTCTCATAGCCTGCCTCTTTTAACAATTCGGGAAAAGTTTTTTGAGCGAGAGACAGATACATTCCATTCCTGCGCAGATCATGATTGTGGGAATAATTCCCGGTCAAAAAGCAGGCCCGGCTGGGACCGCAGAGTGCGGTGGTAACGAACATGTTCTCAAACCGGATCCCACCCTCTGCGATCCTGTCCATGTTCGGCGTTTCCAGGATATCGTTCCCGGCACAGCTCATGCCATCCCATCTTTGATCATCGGTTAGGAAAAATACAAAATTCGGTCGCGGCGAAGAAGAACGATTGCACGATACAACTCCGGAGGAAAGCAAAGATGCCAACAAACCGGTCGAAGAGACTTTCAGGAAGTCACGGCGGGATAAACCCTGTATCACTCTTTGTTTGTTTTTCATTTGGCTCATGTTGAATGTGTAATATGAAGACCTGACCCCTATTTTTGGCGGTGCAGAAATTCTTCTCCATAGTGATCGAGCAAGCGGTTATATGCCTCCGAGGCCGCTCCGTTGCCCCAGTCGTAGATAGTGAATACGCCCATTCCCTCCCCTTCCCGGCTGGTGACTCCACCATGCCCGTAGTTTTCCATCGTGAATCCATAATCTTCCGGCCCGAAAAAAGGATATTTCTTTTCCCACTGCAGCCCGGTCTTGGGATTCTCGGGACAATACATCATGACAAAGGAGGAACGCAGGGCAGCCAAACCTCTTTGGATATATTCCTCTTGCTCAAGTTCGATCCCATACCGGATGATGAGCTCGGCGAACAGGCTTTGCCGGGAGTCCAACCATTCCCCATCCGCATTCATGACTCCGAATCCTCCCAACACGTTGACGTACATATAAGGCGGCTGCCAGGAGGCTTGGGTCATCAGCAATTCATCCAGAACCCGCTGTCCCAGGACAAGATACTCCCTCTCCTGAGTAGAACAAAAGGCTTCATACAAGGCCTCCGCCGTCCAGAATATGGAGAAGTTGCACTGTTTATACATATTGTTGCGGGCGATCTTCTTCCCGATCAAGTGATCACTGCCATAACTGGAACTGGACCAATAGGTCTCAAAATCCTCCCAGCGTCCCACCGGAATGATATCCCGGATCACAGCATTCAGAGCCGAAAGGGCGGCGTCTTTATAGGCGCTGTTCCCTGTGACCTCACCCAGCTTTAGGAGAAAGGTGACCGACATGGAGGATTCTGGAGAGCGGTCAAGGATACCCAGAGGCTGCAGGGTTGTTTTATCCAGCCAGGCCGGGAAATAGCCCGCCGCATCCTGTAAGGGGAGCAGACTTTCCGCATACGATTCTGCAAACGCCAACAAGCGGCTGTCTATTTCCAGTTCTTCATACCAGCGCAGCATCAACAGGGCTGTCCAGCTCATATCCAGGACATGGTAGGGTGCGATCGAGACATCACGTATCCGTGGCTTCCCAGGAGGACGGTTGACCGGATTGCGATCTGAATTTCCCCAAAAAGCGGTCTTCCAGCCCTTGGAACGGTTGAGTTTTTCTCCTTTGATATCCACCCTTTCCATTTCAGTAGCGATAACCGTGTCGAAAAAGCCCTGATTTCCCGGTGCCGACAAGGCCAGTTCTTTGGTCAGGAGAGCCTTTTGCAGAAGAGCCTGATCCTTGGTGCGCCGGGCATAACGATACAACCCGGAGGCAGAACGCAGAGAGCTGAACCAGGCTTGGTTCCATATCGATCTGAATTCTCGTTCATTTATCTCGCCGGGATAATTGGGACTTTGAGTGACATTCACGATAAACACAGGCGCTCCCACCGTTTTCCCCTGCCATTCAAACTCCTGCCAGACACTTTTTCCCCAGGATTGGAAGGCCCAGTTGTAGGTATGGTCGATATAGGGCGAAAGCTCCGGCCCCAGAGGCTGCCCGGCCTCAAAAAGATCCCGGCCCCATCTATCCCATAAAAAGGCCAACGGTTTTCTCCAGGGATTTTCCAGATCGGAAACCCCGGAGGAAAGGAACACATAGAAACCGATCTCGACCAGTCCGGAAGGATAGGCCGCTCCCGGTTTTCTAGCAAAAAACAGTCCCCGCTGCACTTCAGATTCACTCATCCCCAGGCAAAGAGTGTTGTTTTCAGCATCCAAATCCATATACCACCGGACCGGAGGATCCATTTTTAAAATGTCCAGATCCGGGATAAGCACAAGGGATTGGCTCTGAGAAGCAGCGATCAAGGCAGGTGAACGAAAACAGTGCTGGTCGATCACCGTCTGTTCCGTGGGTGTTAAGTGAGGAGACCAGTGAAAGTGAGGTTTAAAGGCTGGAACCAGATTGATCTGCCAGTCATCCTGAAAAACCTGATCCTCCAAGATGAATTCCAGCCTGAAATGCCAGACCTGCTCTTGGATCCGTTCGAGGGTGATTTCCGGTGTCTGTTCACCCAACTGGGAACAAGAGAGGGATTGAATATAAGCACCCAGGGATTCCGGCACGGCAACTGAACAGAGGCCTTCATTTTCAATCACTGATAGGTTGGCTATATCTTTTGGCCCCTGTTGAATGCAGCCGGAAACAGTCAGGAACACCAGGGCTAAAAAGAATCCAGCTGGATTCAATCCTGTATTGCTATTAAATGGTCTGCAGATTCTACTCCTCCTCCAATACCAGACAATCGATCCCCAGCTTATAACCATCCGAGGCCTCATTCTTGGAATCCACACGGAAATTAAAGCGATTCAGCCCCTTCTCCAGCTTAACGCCAGAGAACACGTAGGCTCTGGGGGGCCAGATCGGCCGAGTCAGATCATCCGTCCGTAGGTAGGTATCGGCCGCAGGCCCGGCTGCAACACCATTGACATTCACCTGAGCGATCCCAAAATCCGGAGCCCTGACAAAATGGACCTTCACGGTATATTTTCCGGCACTATCAACCGGTACCGCCAGGGTGAATTCGCCCTCACCTCCGGAATCAAAAAACAGCATGTGATCCCCGCTGAGATTTGGCAACTCCTTATGAATCGCAGGTCTGGCATGTTCGCCCAGTTGGCTGCTGAATCCTGCTACGCCCAGATCTTCCGCCTCCAAGGCATTGTCGATATACCAGCGCCCCTTGTCGGGATTCCACTCATCATGGGAGATGAGCTGGTCCAAACGAGACCATTGTTTGTGAATGGTCTTTTGATACCAATACCCCACACTGGAATAATATCCTCTTCCCGTATTCGGCCAAGGGCTTATCCAAGGCCAATGCTCGATGTCAAATTTGAAGGATTTCCGGAAAGGGATCGGATCCACGATATGGAAGCGATAAGCACTCAAACGGCTGCCCACCTCTCGGCCCTCCAAAGCGGGAACGCCGTGATAAAGGTCACTGAAGACCCGGAAGCCCCAGGCATCACTGAAGTAATCCTCGGTTCCGGTTCCCACAAAAGATACCTTGCCATCAACGGTGATGATGTCATCCCCCTCACCAAACCAACCGGGAGCTCGCGCTCTGTGGCCCATGACCACCCCAACAAAATGTCCGTCTCCTTCGACATCCAGAAGTGTGACAGGCTTTCCTCTTTGAGGAGGATCGGTTTCCTGGAAACGGGCATGAAAATAATGGATGTCCTTCAGCGGTTTGGCGTAGGCCTGGTAATCAATATAAAAATAGAGAGATACGTCCTCTCTGTCCCGGTTTTCGGGAGACTTTGTGGCACTTATGGTAATGCGGGCGGCTTTATTGAAGGGCATATACCACCAGCAGTTACGCGAGCGTCCTTCCGAGGAAACTTGGATAGGATAGCTGCTAACCTCTGCATTGATCCCCATGGCTACTCCGAAAAAATCTCCCAGAGGGGCCTCTACGCTGGGGTGGGAATTCCCTTCCCAATAACAGCGAAGAATCAGGTTGCGGCCGTCATCCCGATGGGTGGTCCAGATGTGCGTGATCGCACCCGGCCCTTTGATATTGGCAAGATCGATCTCTTCACCTGTGGTAGGAATATAAAAATTATCGCGGGGGCCGCCATCCGTCTTATACGAGCTCACCCGAGAAGCGGAATAATTCTGAGATTGGGCCAAAGTTGCCATTGAGTTGTATGGAGAAAAATTTCCCGGGGGCGGGGCCACAGGGCCCGGTGCTGCGACAGGATTGAGCATTTTTTGAGCAAGAATGATAAGGGAGGATACCACCAATATGGCCATGAGTTGTAAGAGAATCGCCTTCTTTTTCTTATTCATTTCCTTTTCCTTATAAAGTCATTGCGAGGAGCGAAGCGACGAAGCAACCTCTCCACTTTACCCCACGACCTCTTTAAAAACTCTCACATAGTTGCCGCCGATGATCTTTTCGATAGTGCGGGTTTTGTATCCCCGTTTGTGGAGCGCTTGTGTGAGATGGAGCAGACGTTTGGGATGGCTCAATTCCGGCACGCGCATATGTTTGATCTCCCAATCCAGCTCGGGGTGGTCCTTACGTCTCCGCTGCAAACCGGCATTGTGCCTCTCTGCTTCACCCGGACGCATGGCTGTCATATCCACGGCGTCCTGATCCGTCCCCATGGCCACATGATCTTCACCTGCGATCTTGATGACATGTTCGATATGCGCCAGATAGTGATCCATGGAAATAACCGGATCTTTAGTCAGCCAGCCGCTCTGATTATAGATGCAGAACACGCCCCCTTTTTCAGCCATGGCCTTTATGTTGCGGTCACTGGCGTTGCGGTAGTGTGGGCAGAGAGCATAACACCCGGAGTGGGAGTTGATGACCGGCTCTTTAGAAGCCCGGATAGCATCAAAGGCAGAGTTGTCACCCACATGGGCCAGATCCACGATCACACCTTTTGCGTTGAAGGCCTGGATAACCTCATACCCGAATTGGCTCATACCGGCATTGACGGGTTCCTTGCAGGAATCGACCAGATAATTGCGACGCCCACCCACCAATTGGATCTGCCGCACGCCCATGGCGAAAAATGTGTCCAACCTATGCAAGTCCCAGCCCAAGGGCGCAGCCATCTGAAAATTATAAATGAAGCCCACTTTCCCCGAACGCTTGGCTTGGATCAATTCAGCATAATTCGTGACTTTGCAGAATACATCCGAGTTTTTCTCCACAAAGGCATCCCATTCCCGGATCATTTTCTGCACTTCAAGATACATGCTGTTTACCGTTCTCAACCGGGCTTCGCCAGAAGTCATACACATGGATAGTGCGGTGATGCCTGAAGTACGCAAGGCTTCGATTTTATCCTCTGTCAGATAGGTAACATACTCCTTGGAAGGCGCTGCCGCGAAGCTCTGGACATCGATCGAAAGCGACCGAGCATAGATGGCTTCGGGCGTTCCAGATTCACCTTGGAGTGGGTATAACATTTTGGGCAATACCAAGGCAGCGCCTCCGAGCCCGAAAAGGAATTCACGTCTTTTCATCTTGAGTTTCTGTCACTTTTTTTTCGGAGCCCAGTGCCGGGACCGCGAGCCTCGCGAGGCCTTTCTTTCTGTTTTTTTGCCGGTAATATCCTGGGGAAGACTGCTTAGATACGCCGGGAATCCCAGGGCGATATCCTTAACCTCGACCAGCCAGGCATCGGGGAGTTTCCCTTTGACAAAGCCTGCATACACATCACCTTCCTGCTTGACCATAAATTCAGGGTACCAAACCAAATCTCTCCAAAAAGGCTCATCGTCGTTGTAGACATACCAGATCTTAGCTTGGATGACTTTGTTGGGACTCTGGATACGAGCTCGGAAAAGCGTTCCGGCTTCGAATTCGCGACCTCCCCACCTGAAACCATCCGCCACTTCCTCATAATTGAGATCGCTTATCCGAGATAGAGGTCTGCCCTCAAAAACATGGGAGACCCACATCTGCCAATTCATAAAATGCTTTTCCGACATGGAGGCGTGCCTGTAATTCGGAGTATACTCAATGGTCCATTTTCCACCCATGATATCCTGGATCTCATTGATATTGTACATCTGGTAGCCGTCCTCATTGGTCGCGCCCAGATAAAGCACCCGGGCTTTCACCCATTTCTGGGAATGCGCCGGGGAGATGGCCTGCCAGGGCAAGGTGTCTCGTGTGCTGTTCCAGGTCGATTCATTTCCCATGTAGACCACGCCTGCAATATTGTTCGAGGCGATAGCCGCGGCATTGTAGGCCGAGGTGGCCCGTTTGCTGTGCCCACCGATAACAGCCTGAATCGATGCCCGGTCATAGCCACAGACAGAAGCCATAACATCCAGTGCCCTCACATAAGGAATAGCCAGGCGAAAGTAGGAATGATCGACCGGATCTTGTGTTTCTTGGCCGTGCTCCCGCAAGAAACCTATGGATATCTCTCTTCCCTCGGAGCCATCATATTCGCCGGGAACAGGACAGATCATGGTGGGATATCCCGTGCGTGCAGCGATCGGCTCTCCATAATTGCCCAGAAAAGGATCGCGCCAGGGACCTGTGGCCAAGCCATCCCAGCTTCGCTGCCCAACGATGACCACTTTTCCCTGTTTTTCCTCTGAGATTTTTTTGTTCGACTCCTGCGGTATAAAAACAACACAAGGGTGGCCCCATTTTTTCCCATCGATGATCTGACTGTAAAACTTAACCTCAACACGCCGCAGCTTCAGACCCGGAACCGTATCGGAGGGAACCACTTCGTCGCGTCCAATCTTGATATCGAGCGGGGGGAGCTCCGGTTGCAGACGCGCCCATAATTCAGCCGGCGTGGGGATGTGTTGAGGAGATGGTTTTTCTGCACCAATCGTTTGCAAAGAAGGACATACCAACATCCAGATAAAACAAACCAGGAAAATCCCAAGGAATAAAATATTCTTCTGAGGCATGCGTTTTCCCTATTTTTTTATGGTTTTGCGTGTTTTAGGTTCCCAGTTCCGTGACTTCCATCCTCGCGAATAGCGGGTTTCGGTAGGTTTGTGAGTGATATCTTGAGGAAGGCTGCTGAGATAACCTACGCAGCCGGAAGCAAGATCCTTGACCTCCACCAACCAGGCATCGGGTATCTTTCCGGGGACAAAAGCTTCAAATATTTCTCCCTTTTGGTGTAAAAAAGTAGGATACCACATCAAATCCCGCCAGAAGGGAACATCATCACAGTAGACATACCATACCTTGGCCTGGAAGATCTTGTTGGGCGTATCGATTCTGGCTCGGAAGATGGTACCTTCCGCATTTTCCTCATGCTGAAGTTCGCTGATCCGGGTCAAAGGCCGCTTTTCGAAAATGTGCGAAACCCACATCTGCCAGTCCAAGATCTGTATTTCTGAATTGGGAGCATGGCGATAATTTGGGATGTATTCTATCGTCCAGGGTTTCTGCATCTTTTCCTGAATACGGTTGATATTAAACATCCTGTACCCATCTTCATTGGTCGCCCCCAGATAAAACACCGGGCTTTTCAAATACTTCTGGGTAACATAAGGGGAAATAGCCTTGCGGTAATCCGTATCATATTTTGCATACGTCGACTCATTCCCCATATAAACCACCCCTACGATCCTTTCCGGATCGATGGCGGCTGCGGTTATAGCGGAGGTGGCACGCTTGCTGTGACCGCCAATGACAGCACGGATATTTTCTTCTTCAAGGATGCCGGCAAAGACATCCAAGGCGGACAAATACGGTATAGCAAGGCGGAAGTAGTTATGATAGATGGGATCTTTGTTATCCACACACAGAAGCCGAAAAAAATTCATCCAGCAGCTTTCTCCATCATGACCGTCATATTCACCCGGGATCGGCAGGACCATGGTGGGATATCCCAACCGGGCGGCAATGGGCTCCCCGTAGTTGTCGATGACCAAGGTATCGCCAAATCTGTTCGCGATCACCACGACTTTTCCGCGCCGCTCAGGGTTTTCTAAGAGTTTGGTATCCGCCGGCATATAAATCACCGCGGTGTGTTCCATACGGCGGCTCCATTGTCCGACCACCTGGCTTGTGAATCTGACAATGATTTTTCTTAATTCGATGTTGGGATCGGTGTCTGAGGGGACGATTTCATCCTGGAGGATTTTATACGAAAAGGGGGGGAGGGTTTCTTGACAACGCTTCCACAATTCCGCGGGAGTGGGCAAAGGTTCTTCTTGAGATAAGTTGCACCCCAGAGATGAATCAGCAGTGAGAAATAAAATCAAAACTGCAGCAGCCACCCCAGTCATGCATGTTTTAAAATTCATGACTCCCTCCTCCGTCATGATGGGGATCTATCCATTCAGCCTGTATTTACACACATCGATGGGCACGATCACATGATTTTTTTTGCCCGGTGAATCTGTAATTTGATTCATGAGCAGTTGAACCGCGGTCTCCCCGATCACATCAATATCTTGATTTGCACAAATCAGCGGGCGTTTGAATGAATTGCAGTACCGGCCGATGTCAAAGGCCGTAATCATCATAGAGGAACCGCCCCTTATTTCAGACTCTTGAATCACCTTCATGGCCCCCAGAAACACCAGGTTGTTTACACAGAAGACTGCATCAATATCGGGCTTTTTCTGAAGCACCTCTTTCATCATCTCTTCACCATCGGTGGTGCCATAACCCTTGAATAAAATGATATTGTCATCGATCTGAACCGAATGCTTTTCCAGCGCCTTCTTAAATCCCTGAAACCTGGCCGTGTTGATGTAGGTCTTGGGGATTCCGCCCAGGAAAGCTATCTGTTGATATCCCAAGCTGATCAATTCTTCGGTAACCGCCTGCGCCGCCCGCATATTGTCACTGGTGACCCAAGGCAGCTCGGTCTGAGAAAAAACACGGTCCATCAACACAACGGGAATATCGATGCTCAGTTTCTCTAAATAATCCCATTCCTCTGCTTGGATCGGAACGAGGATAATGCCGTCCACCTGGCGGTCAACGAGTAAATTTAAGTAGAACTCCTCATTTTCCTGATCTTCTCCAGCATTGCACAGTATGGTGCTGTAGCCGTGCTTTCTGAGTTGTCGCTCGATCTTGGAAGCCAGATCACCAAAAAAGGGATTCTGAATATCCGATAGTATCAATCCAATGGTATATGTTTTTTTGAGCCGGAGGCTCTGAGCTAAAAGGTTAGGACGATAATTTAAATTCTCCGCAGCATCCAAAATGGCCTTGCATGTATCCACAGAAATTCTGAATTCTTTGGCTTTTCCGCTTATGACTCTGGAGATCGTTGAATAGGAAAATCCCGTCATTTCGTGGATTTTTTTTAAGCTCATAAATTATTAGCCCCTTTTGTATAAACTGTTGCACAAACGTTTGGCTCAATCAATTGTTCTATGATATACTTACACCCATAAAGTGAACCTTGTCAAGCCATTAACAAAATGTTTGTATGTAAATATATCTGGTTTTTTACAAATAAGACAAATTATACTGTCTATATATCATGTTACTTAAGATAAAGAACATCTGCAAATCCTTTGTGGGTGTTCAAGTTCTAGATCATGTGGACTTTGACCTTAAAGCCGGCGAAGTTCATGTTTTAGCCGGCGAAGCCGGAGGGGATTGGATCAAATGATCCCTTCGATCACGCATTATTATAACTTAAAATCAACGGGAGTTATTTTATGGAAAAAATAGTTGATATCTACCTTCCACTAGACAGCAGAGACGAGCCAAATGCAGAAGTTTGGCCCGTAACCACACAGCAGCTTTCGCATCTTATTCAAGTCATAAAGGATACCGGATGGGAACCCCATATCCTCAATCCCGATAAGCCGGTCACAAGTGTGGCCGAAGGGATAGAAGTCATTCGACGAGCCAAGGGCACACGCTTTATCAACTTCATGGGAGGGTGGGCCTATCCGGATTTTTCCGTAAGTCCGATGTGGCAGCTTCCAAGCGGTACACCTAAGCTTATGCTGGGAAGCGCTATCTCCGATTATCCCGGAGCCGTGGGATTGCTGGCATCCGTCGCAGGAACTGCACATGTCGGGATCAAAACCGATCGATTGTTTGTGGAAGATTTCAGCGATCACGACAAGTACCGGAACGCCCTAACAGCTTTCCTGGACTCGGGTGAATATACCCCACCGTACCCTGAAACCATCGGAATCGATACAAACGAAACTCACCGCATTGCAGCCCGGAATATGCTCACAGAACTTTCAGGTTCCATCTATGGAGTCATCGGGCCCCGATCCATGCAGATGTGGAACAAGATATCCGATGCAGATTTTCTGAGTCATTTCGGCATCGTACGGGAAGGTTTTGACGGTTTGCGGCTGTTAAAAATGACGGAAAAAATCCCCGCCGAAAAGGCCGAGGCTGCCATGAAGTTTCTCCTGGAAAAGGGGATGGACCTCCGCTTGGGGAATGATCCCGCCAAGGAGCTGACCAAAGATATGGTCCTGTTCCAAATGAAAGCCTACTACGCGCTTCTGGAGCTAAAACAGCAGTTCAAATTAGATTTTATCGGCGTACAAGATCAGTTGGATTGGATCGAGCATTATCCCGCTACAGACCTTGCCCTCGGTCTTTTGAACAACAGGCTCCGCCCGGATGGGGATGGAGAAACCGTCGTGGCCGCCACAGAAGCGGACGACGGAGCTGCCCTAACCATGCAGATGCTGAAACTGCTCAGCGGAGGCGAGCCGGTCGGATTCAATGACCTTAGATATTGGGACTCTGAACAGAGACTCTATTGGTTTGTCAACTCAGGAGCGCTGGCTCCTTATTTTGCCTACGGGGATCATGCCTCCCTGCGAGGCTCGTGGTCGGAACGACAGACCCCTATGTACTTCAAACTGGGGGGCGGCACGAGTTCAGTCGTGGTGAGGGCTCCCGGTGTTGTGACGTGGGCCCGTTTTTCTTATAAAGATCATCAACTCTATCTATGTGCCGGCCGTGGAATTACAGACGTACCAACAGAAGAACAGTGGAAAACTCGCTCACAACAGTGCAGTCCAGACTGGCCGCAGTGGTATTTGAAGCTCTGCGGAAGGATCGAATGGCATATCAACTCCAATCATCCGATGACGGTATTGGGTGATTATCTAGCTGAGCTGAAAGCCGTGGCTGCGGAGATCAACATTCCTTTTGAATGTTATGACACGATGACCCCCGAAGAATTCACCTAGGCATAAAAGCCGGAGCGGTATTCGGGAGGCTTCCCCCTGTTATTCATATTTCAGGCTGTCCACAGGATTGGCGTGAGCAGCCTTCAAGGTCTGTGATGTGACCGTGATAAAGGCGACAAGCAGGGTTACCACGGTGGAAAAAATAAAAATATCCGCCCCAATGCTCATAGGATAGCTGAAGAGAAAACGGATAAAATTGCTCATGGCAAAATAGGCAAGGGGAATGGCGATCACGTTGGCAATGATGACAAGTTTAAGAAATTCTTTAATGAGCATCAAGATGATACCGCTGACTGAAGCACCCAACACTTTCCTGATCCCGATCTCCTTGATCTTCCGTTCGACAGCAAACGAGGAAAGACCCAGCAGGCCCAGGCAGGAGAGAAAAATCGCCATAATCCCAAGAGCACCTGTCATTTCAGCCGTTTTATCCCCTTCTAAAGCTTCGTCGAAGTAAGTGTTAAGAGTCATGTGCTCGAGGGGAAGATGTGGATTTATAATGCCCCACTGTTGTTTAACATATACCAAAACGCCGTCAAGGCTTTCAGCACTGG
>JAUWSR010000286.1 GCA_030609975.1 Acidobacteriota bacterium
CAAATTGCCTCATATCTTCTTACACGTTCCACGGTCCTCTCCCGGCCGATGAGCTCCAAGACCTAAAAGATCCCAGGACTGACTTTGGTTCCTAGGACCAGAACCCGGGAAGCATGTATCAGCAGGCCGGCCTTCACTCCCTCAGACTCGGCTCTGTCCCTTAAAATCCGTTCGATCTCCTCTGCTTTAAAACTATCTATAGCATCCAAGTCTGCGGCGAATTTCGGCAAGAGATCAATCAGCTTTTCGTCCTGCAGGTGTTTTTCTATGGCTTCTTTTTCGAACGGATAATCATCCGAGAGGAAAGGGGCGGCCCTTACTGCAAAATCCGTTATTTTCCGGCTTCTTTCTTTCAGGAGGTCGATCAAAAGCAATAACCATTCTTTTTTTTCAGAATCGAATTCATTCCGCCACAGCCCCGCTCTTTTGAAATCGTCCCTTACCAGGAGTAAAAGTGTTTCCGCCGTAGTCTGTGAAATAAGCTGGCCGTTCAACCATTCGAGTTTGGTCATATCGAAAACGGGATTTCCACCGCTGCGTTTGTCCAGGTAGAATTTTTCGATCATTTCCTCGACCGGATAGATCTTTTCCTCCCCTGGGGACCAGCTCATCTGAGCCAAATAGTTTAATAGCGCCAGGGAGAGGAATCCATCCTCCTGAAACTGAAGGACAGAGGTGACCCCATGACGTTTGCTGAGCTTTTTTTTGTCTGGGCCCAGGATCAAGGATTGATGAGCGAAACGGGGGACTGATGCCTCTAATGCCAGATAGAGCAGAATTTGCTTGGGGGTGTTGGAGATATGGTCTGCGCCACGGATCACATGGGTTATGCCCAAATCGATATCGTCCGCAACCACCGAGAGATGATAGGTGGGATGACCGTCGCTGCGCAGCAGGACAAAATCCTCTATAGTCCGGTTTTCAACTTCGATCTTGCCACGGATCATGTCTTTGTAGCGGGTAATACCTTCCGGGATTATAAAACGGATGGCTTTAGCACGGCCTTCCGCTTCAAATTGATTTTTTTTGTCTTCTGTCAGCTTGAAACACCGCCTGTCATACCACCAGTAATCTCCGGCAGCTTCCGTTTTTGTCTTTCTTTCCTGTATCTCTTCGGGAGTGCAGTAACAGCAGTAGGCTTTTCCCATCTGCAGCAGTTGTTTGGCTCGGTCCCGATAGTGATCAAGCCGCTGCGATTGATAGATCGGGCCTTCATCCCAATCCAGGCCCAACCATTTCATCCCGTCTATGATGCCTTGGACCATTTCCCCTGAGGAGCGTTCCACATCCGTATCTTCGATACGAAGGATAAAGGTCCCTTGTTGGTTGCGGGCATAGAGCCAATTATAGATGGCCGTGCGGGCCGCGCCCACATGCAGAAACCCTGTGGGACTGGGGGCAAAACGTACACGAACCATGGTGTCATGAATATAGCACACACGAAGATAAACGTAAATTCTTCGTAGGGTCCATTATCCCTAATGGACCACCACGAACAGACCACCACGTATAAAAATGTTTCCCCTATATTTATGAATTTGTCACCTTCTGTGGGCCTTTTTTCCATTCCGTCTGGCGGAATTTGTTGGCATTGATTTTGCAGTAAGGAAGGTCTTAGGAGGTTAAAGATGAAACAAAGAAATATTGGATTCAAGAGGTTTTTAGCAGGAGTTTTAGTATTGGCCCTTTTAGGCGTGGTATCTGTGTCAGCACAAGACAATACCAGCATCTGCGGCCACGCCCTGGAGAAGTGTGCTGTGCAGGCCATAATGGCGGGCATGTTTGGTGGATTGAATTCCTTTGCAGCTTATGCATCGGGCTGTTTTATAGGCTATGATTGGTGCCTGAAATATTATATCCCCCTCAAGTAGCGTCCATTATCCCTAATGGACTCAAGTGATGTCCATTATCCCTAATGCACTGCATTTAATAAAGGAGAAAACAATGCGAAGAATTACAAAAAGGACTGTAGGCGTTGCCCTGCTTTTGGCCATGTTGGTTGTGTTTGTAAACACAAGTTTTGCTGCAGAAGATGTTGATGGCTGTGGAATGGCTCTCTACCGTTGTATGACCGATCCCATGAACTTGATGTTGTCGACCGAAGGTCTGGTCTACTTCAGTATTGGATACATCTTCTGTAAAAAGTACATCGAAAGTTGATGCTATGAGAAAGTTTGCCCGAATTAGGCGTCATGTAGATGTGACCGAAATGAAAAACGGAATAGCTTTGAGGATGGTTTTAGCTGGCCTTCTACTTTTTATCTTTTGCAGTAATGGGCCGGCAGGGGAGAAAAAACTTCGAGAAATAGCTCTTAAAGAAGTGCTTTCGATCGGAGCTCTGGATGATGATCTCCTCTATATGTGGGCCGGAATAACAACTGATGAGGAAGGCAACATCTATATCTCCGACGCTATGGACTATTCCATCAAGAAGTTTGGCTCATCCGGGCAGCTTTTAAATAAGGTTGGGCGTAGGGGGCAGGGGCCGGGGGAGTTTTTAGCTCCTCGGCTCCTGGCCTCCTGGAATGGAATGCTTTATGCCACCGACCAAACCTTGTCAGGGGTTCAGGTTTTTGATGAAAATTTAATCTATAAATACAAGATCCCTTTCAAATGGCCGATCTCAGATATCAAGGCGCTTCCGGACATTCGTATTGCTGTGATCTCTTTTTCAATGGGGAGGGGCAGTGAACTTTTTATATTGGATCATTCAGGCGCCATTCTGGGTGGGCTGGATTATGGCAATAAACAGGAAACACTGCTTCTCAACAATGCGGATCTTGAGATCGATCAAGAGGGAAATCTTTATCTGGCTTATTCTTTTCAAGACCGGATCGAAAAGTGGACTTCGTCTGGAGAAAAGATCTGGGCCCAAAATCTGTTGGGGATCAAAAAGATCGAGCAGAAAAAAGTGGACAAGTTCATGGTTCCCACGAAAGTCACATATAAAAATATCCTCCTTGATAATCTTGATAATAGGGAATATCTATTTATCCTCAGCGGTCATCTGGCGGAAAATCCCAGCCGGGATATCTTTGTACTGAACAACGACGGGGAACATCTCACGACTTTCACTCTTCCCGAAGCCAGTCACTGCATTCATCTTGATAGGCGGGGCTTTCTTTATTCCCGCGCCAATGAGGGTGTGACTTTAAAAAAATATAAACTGCATTATGTTTATGAATAGACGCCGGCAGAGGTCCATAACATGTAGGCTGCTGGCGGCAATTCTTTTTTTACCCTATATGTATGCCTTTGCTATCCCAGAGCCCAATCCCAGGGATAATAACGAAAGAACTTCAGCAAACAGGGTTCTGCTTCTTTTGGTTCTTGATTTTTCAGATTTTAACTGTCCTTTGTGCTTGGATTCCTTATTGAATTTCTGTCGGATGCTCCCACCGAATTATTCTGGAGTGTCGGTGTGGGGAATAGTTGTAAATAATAAGGACCAAGATAAAAATCAGAATTCGCTCTCAATTCAGATCATGGAGAAGAGAATCAGAGGTTTCATTGAGGCCAATGATATTGGATTTCCTCTCGTATTGGACCGACATGGCATGTTTAATAGGCTTTCTCACCAGGGATCAACACTGATGGTGTTGGATTTTAAAAAACAAATAGTTTCGAGCTATGACTTTCCTCTTGAATCCCAGGAGATCCAACACATCCAACAAATCCTGTTTTTGCAGCAATATTAGGATTGTTCGAGTATAAAATTTCACCCCCCATATCACCCTCAATTTTCAGGGGAAAACCTTGACTATTCACCCCTAAAACCCTTATATTATTAGTTTCCCACTCTTACTTGGGAGTGGGGGGGCTTTTTCGGAGGAATTAAACATTTTGAAAAGTGTGTTAGCGGGATTTTTTTCCTTTTTTAAGGGTAGGGCATTCGTCCCTCTCTTTCTATCCATATTTCTACTTTCATCTGGATTTGCCTATGCGCTGGGCGATCTTCAGGTGACGATCTCGCCTTCTGGCGCCGTCAGTGCTGGAGCGAGATGGCAGGTTGACGGGGGAGCTTGGCAGGCAAGTGGGGACACTGTGTTCAGTCTAAGCGAGGAATCCCACACAATAAGCTATGAACCAATATCAGGTTGGGATACGCCACCTAATGAGATCATCGCGATTGTCTCTGGGCTAAATACTGCTACTGGTACTTATGTGGAACAGGGAGGGATCCAAGTCACACTCAGTCCTCAGGGGGCGATAGATGCCGGCGCACAGTGGAATGTAAACGGTGGCGCCTGGCAGAACAGCGGCGTTACAGTCTCAAACTTAAGCCCTGGCGGTTATACGGTCAATTACCAGGCTGTAACCGGGTGGGATGCACCTGCGAGTGAAGCTATAACTGTTACCGCGGGGAATATAAACTCGATAGCCCGGGGCTATACTCAGCAAACTGGAAGCCTAAAAGTAACGATCACACCTGCAGAAGCAGTGACAGCGGGAGCGCAGTGGACAGTAGATGGGGCAGGTCCGTACAACAGCGATCAGACGGTAGCGGGCTTGAGTGTCGGGAGCCATACAGTAAGTTACACGACAGTCACTGGATGGAATAAGCCCGCAGATGAAGTCGTAACCATAAACGATGA
>JAUWSR010000259.1 GCA_030609975.1 Acidobacteriota bacterium
TGATAGCCGCTCCCAGGAAACTGAGGATCAAGATGTATCTCTTCATGGATGGACTCCCTTCAAGTCAAAAGATCGAGCCGGTCTGTGCATGTAAGACGAACATTATACAAAGTATACTGTCCTTTTGAAATAAATAAACCTGAACTATCCCAATGTCCATACTTGATTCCACAAAAGCAATATCAATCATTTACATTATTCTTCCAGTAAATTGCTTTAACATTTCCGTTTTCAATGTGTTTTCTAGGAATAATCGACATTGGGATAATCCAGGTTAAATGTGATTTGTTTTCTAAATTTGTTCCCGGCTGAAATGCACATAGGTGAAGCATTCCGGAAACAAGGTCCTCAAAACGGGGGGATTTGGCAGCAGGTCCTCTCTGGATCATTTTTATTGTTATCATAATTAGACCAGGAAAAAAAGATTTTTTCACTCTCCTTCGAACATTTTCGGAATTTTGGCCGTATATTCAATTGGAGGGCATCATGAAAATCCTGCTTTGGTTTATTTTATTGATCCTGTGCTGGCCGGTGGCTATTCTGTTGCTTTTTCTCTATCCTCTCATATGGTTGCTGATGCTGCCGTTCCGTCTGCTCGGCATCACGGTAAACGCCCTTTTTGATTTCATTAAGGCTTTGTTCGGCCTTCCCGCGCGCCTGGCCCGCAGTATCGGTTGACAACGCCCCATCTAAAAGACTGTTCTTAACAGAAAATTAAACCCAAGATATGGTAATATAAAAAAACCATGTCGTTTCTAAACAAGCTCTTCAAGAAAAAACCACAAATCTTGCCACAGCCCCCTGTGCATATTCGAACGAGCCAAAAGGAGAATGAGGCCGCTCAGGATGTTTTCCGGATCGGGCTGCGTCAAAAAGAAACGTCTCCTTTAAATAATAAGGTCTGGCGTTCTATCCTTATCGTCATCGCCGCTTGTGCAGTGACAGTAGCAGTACGGATCATTTTGGGGCATGAGTCATTCCTGGCGGTTTGGCTTATAGGGCTGCTCTCGCTGGTGGCCTGGTTTATGGCTATCCGGATGCTGCTCCTGGATTCCCGCCTGAAAAAATTCTGGATGGTATGGTTGACCGGGGGCTTCTTCTTGATGCTGCTGGGATTGGGAAATGAGGTGATCTGGTTGGCTGCCTTTGGAACCTCGTTTGTCTTTCTGTTGTTTCGAAAATACAAACCATATCATCACCTCACCTCGAGGAGACGGGCCAGCCTCTTCCTTTTGGGGCTGATGCTGTTCGTTGTTTTGGTGATTTTTCCTATCTCTTCAGGTTTTGAAATACAAAGCGATCCGCTGGAATCCCATCAAGGAGAAGAGACTGTAAGGGAAGATATGGGATTTGCTTACAATCTGGGCTGGAAGATCGGACGGTATGCTACAGAGTCTATTGAACTTTTCTGGATATTCAGCCTGTTTTATCTATTCTTCAATATCCGACTCCACTTCATGCGATTGCGGCCTAAGCTAGCCGTGATCGCGGTGCTTTTGGTCTTGGTCCCTCTGTTCCTTGTCACTGTCATTTGGTTGGTCACGATCTACAGCACTTTGGGCGAAGGCCGTGCCATCCGGGCCAACATGATCCTTGAGGATTGGGCGGAGTTTGCACTTAAGGATCCTGAGTTCATGCATTCCCTCTCACAGCATTCTTTTAGCTTTGATACCCAGGGAGTGGAGCTATTTCGGCAAGGTGATCTTCCGGTCTGGCTGGACGAATTCCAACAGTCTTACCGACAGCAGGATTTGAGTGCGCTGGAGTTGGATCTAGACCAAAAAGCGGCCTATCTCTGGATCGGCCAGGAGATCTGGCTGATTGTGTCTGGAAATACCGAAACAGGCAAGACTGTTCTGAGAGCCTGTCGTTTGGACAGCGTCATGATGGACCGTTTAGCTCGTATCCTTCACTGCAATGTTCGGCTCTCCTTTAGCACAAACGTGACCTTCGGGGGAATGGGGGGAGGAGAGCCTATTCGAGTGATTTCCATCGAACCTGGAGAGGATGTCGAGGCGATATATGGGAGGCTGCATCCCGAAGTTCCGGAAGCAGCCGGGGAGGAGCGTGCCTCAAAATCACTCTTCCAGCGCAACCTTTACTTTGGTGTAACCAGCTTCTTTGTTCTCACCTTCAAAGATGGGAAATTTGCCAAACAGAACATCTTGCTGGTGCTGGAAGGCAGTCTGGCGGACATCGCAGGAGAGCTGGCTGCGGAACGCAATCCTCTTAGCCAGTTTGTCCTGATCGTGCTTTTGGTCCTGGCTGTTATGCTGCTGATTCTGGAGTTTTTCGCTCTCTTTTTTGGCTTGAGGATCACCACCGGATTCACCTCAGCTGTAAGAGCTTTGCACCGAGGAACTCGGCGCATAGCCGGTGGTGATTTTGATGCCCGTATAGATATTCCCAACGAGGACGAATTGGGGGATCTGGCTGCTTCCTTTAATGAGATGGCCGCTGCCGTTAAGAAAGGACGCGAGGAAGCCATCGCTCGTGAGAGACTGGAGAGCGAACTCCAGACTGCCCGGAAGATCCAAGAAAGGCTGCTGCCGGATGATATGCCTGATGTCCCGGGTTTCGAGATCGCAGGCACCAGTATCCCCAGCCAACAGGTCGGTGGTGATTACTTTGACTTTTTGGATATGGGAGACGGCCAATGGGGGATTGCCATCGCCGATGTATCCGGTAAGGGGATACCGGCGGCCTTGCTTATGGCCAACCTGCAGGCCAGTCTCCATGCTCAGGTCATTCGACCGGGCGAAGTGGCCGAGGTCACCAGCCGTATGAACGAACTGCTGGTGGAGTCGACCGCTGCCAACATGTTCGCTACTTTTTTCTACGGGATCCTGGACAGGGGCCGTTCGGAATTCACCTCCAGCAATGCCGGTCACAATCCTCCCATTCTCCTAAAACAGGATGGTCAGGTTGTACGATTGGAAGCAGGGGGACTGCTGCTGGGTTTTATGGCTGCGCAGGAATATGCTCAGCAATCCGTGACGTTGGATCCGGGCGATATCCTGGTATTGTTCACCGATGGGATCACTGAAGCGGTTGACACGGCTCTAGAAGCAGTGGCAGAAAATATGTTTGAAGAGGAACGCCTGCTGGAGGTTATTCGAATGCACCAATTCGAATCCGCTCGGGAAATCCAAGCTGCTATACTCAGCGCTATTTCAGAACATACCGGAGATTCTCCCCAAAGCGATGATATCACCTTGGTGGTGATCAAACGACACCGCTCCTTGGATGAGAACAACAAACAATGATTCTGTAAGAATAGGGGACGGTCCTATTTCTTTTTATAGCTAAGGGAGATGCCCATGCTGCTGGTTTCGTCGATGGTCGTTTCCAATTCGGGTAGGCTCTGAATGAGCTCTAAAAACTCCCTGATCCCCCGCATGTAGCGCAGATTTCGGACGTTGTGGGCGGCAAAACAACCTCCCACTTTGAGTTTGGGCAAAACATGGTTTAAATAGTTGACATACCAGTTCTTGTCGGCATCCAAGAAAACAAAATCGAATGGACCCTCGAGCTGAGGCACCAGATCATGGGCGTCAGCCAGGCGGGCATCGATATAATCGGTCAGGCCTGCCCTCTCGAAATTCAGCATTGCTTTTTGGTGACGGCCCTCATCGATTTCGATAGTTGTCAGCTTGCCACCGGTCTTACTCAACGCCCAGGCGATCCAGATTGCCGAGTGGCCTGTTGAAGTCCCGATATCGAGCGCATTCTTATAATCCTTTTCCAGAATTAGATTATATAGGAACTTACCGTCCTCCTCGGAAATATTCTCATACCGCCACTGGTATTTGTGTGTCTGCAGGAAATCCAACACCTTCTTGTCCAGGTCAGTTTGGGGATCCTGAGGGAAGGATGAGGAGGCAGCTAATACCATAAAAGCGAATAAAATCATGAAGGAGGTAAAATGTCGAAGGTCACGCTTGGTTTTCATGATCCTTGTTCCTCTTTTTGAAAATGAGATAAGCGGGAATCCCCAGTACTGTCATTCCCAGGGCAATGGAGGAGATGACAGGGCTTTCCATGAAAGCCAGTAAAAGGATGGCTATGCCCGCCAAAATATAGATGATGGGAACTACCGGGAAACCCGGCATCTTATAGGGGCTTGCGCCTTGGCGTCTCAACTTAAAAACACCCAGGACAACCAGGATGGGGAAAATCCCCAGAGAGAAGCCCATGTAGGTCAGAACTTGCTCAAACGTACCTAACAGGACCAGGATGGCAGCTATCCCTCCCTGCAGCAGGATGGATTTGGCCGGAACCTTGTATTTGGAGTGGACTTGAGACGCGAATTTGAAAAAATAGCCGTCCTTGGCCATGGAATAATAGACACGGGGGCCCAGGATAATGAAGGCGCTCAACGAGGAAAAAAGTGCAAATGAGATCATAATGGAAAGGAAGACCTCGAAGGAGCGGCCGAAGACATTCCCGGCCGCCAGCCCCCCGATGGAGATAACACCTCCCATATTATCAGGAGGAATGGCGTAGACATAAAAAAGATTGAGGCCGATATACAGGAGAATCACGATTCCCGTACCTAGGAAAAGCGATCGGGGCAGGTTCTTGACCGGATTCTTGATCTCCGAACCGATGTAGGCGGCTGCATTCCACCCGGAGTAGGCGAACATGATCCACATCAGAGAGAGGCCCAATACCTTCCATCCCCCCAGGTCAAAGTCGAAGGCACTTCCCTGGCTGAAATGGGCTGTATCACCTTTTCCTGAGGCAAATCCAAAAACAATCAACCCCACCACCAGCGCGATCTTGAGGATGGTCAACAGGTTCTGGACGCGTGAGCCGAATACGATCCCCCTCATGTGGATCAGGGTGAAGATGGCGATCACAATGATGGCCAGGAGTTTTTTGACCAGGGCGGCCTCTAAGGTTTCCTCGAAAATCCCCCTGTGCAGCAGACCTGGGAAAGCCCGGGTGAAATATTCGCTGAATCCTATGGCAGAGTAGGCGATGGGAGCGGAGAAGCCCGCGAAAAGGGACAGCCAGCCGCTCAAAAAACCTACACCCGGGTGGAAGAGGCGTGACAGAAAGGTATATTCCCCTCCAGCGCGAGGGATTGCGGCTCCCACTTCGCCATAACAGAGCGCTCCACACAGAGCTATTATACCGGCCACACCCCACAACGCGATCATCAGCATGGGGCTGTGCAGGTCTCCCATCAGAAGTCCTGAGGTCGTGAAAATACCGCCACCGATCATGTTGGCGATAACGATGTTATTAACAGAGAAGAGGCCGAGTTTGCGCTGGAGTCCGTCTTCGCTGTTGCTGGTAGCCATATATGCCCTTTTTTAGTTCTGTATGATAACTCATACGTCTTTTTTATGAAACCGTTTCAGAAAATTCACCCCCCGGTTCATCCCCAAAGGCGATTTTAATTATTTCTCGAGGATATATATTTAAATCTAGTTAATAGGGAGATGTCCGGAAATGTTATGCCCAA
>JAUWSR010000267.1 GCA_030609975.1 Acidobacteriota bacterium
ACGGAACTGACAGAACCGGATTTGTGCACATATTGGGAAGCAAACTCCCGGTTCCGTTCCACAGCCCCAGAGAGCATATCCTTTCCCGCAAACATCAGCACATCGGGAAAAACGGGGACGGATTCCACTTCGATCTCTACCGAAACGCCGCTTTGTACGACCATCTCCGCCAAATGTCCCAGGAGCCCGAAACCTGTAACATCTGTAGCACAGCGCACGCCCATCTCCACCATAATCCCGGAGGCCGTCTTGTTCAGTTCCGTCATTGAGCGGCTGATCTCATTCATATTAAAAGGGAAGGCTTTTCCCAATTGATTGGCAAAACTAATGATCCCCGTCCCTAAAGGCTTGGTTAAGACCAGGATATCGCCTGGTGCGGCCTTGTCATTGGTGATGATCTTTTTGGGGTGGATCTCTCCGGTTACGGCAAAGCCGAACTTTATCTCATTGTCTTTAATGCTGTGTCCCCCCAGAACCACGGTTCCGGCCTCCTTGAGCTTGTCCACACCGCCTCGCAGCATCTGGTTCATGATCTTGTGGCTCAGTTTCTCAATGGGAAACCCGATGATGGAGAGCGCTGTCAAGGGCTTCCCTCCCATGGCATAGATGTCGCTCACCGAGTTTGCGGCTGCGATCTGACCGAAGGTGTAGGCATCATCCACATTGGGCGTAAAGATATCCACAGACTGTACGAGCGCCATTTTTTCACTCAGCTTATAGATTCCGGCATCATCACAGGTGTCTGAGCTGACCAAAACCCTGGGATCATCCACTTGAGGAAGGCCGGCCAAGGCTATTTTCAGGTCCGTTTGATTGATCTTGGATGCACACCCGGCATTCTCGACAAATTGAGTGAGTTTCACTTCTTCGGGCATATCCTCGAACCGTTCACCCGCACAGAGGCAGACATTTTTATCCACAAAAACGGGACAGGGACAAGGGTCCTTGGGATTGCATATGCAGTGGCCCAGTTTGTGTGAGCGCCCCATTACAATTTTTCGTTTTTCCGCGTCGAACATGATCACATCCTAATTCTATATTAAACTGAAATATTCATGATTGAACTGAAATATTCATCTCTAAAATCACTTTGACATTTCCAATGCTGCATCTGTTTGTAAAAAACACCAAGATAATACGGTTGCTGGAAGCTTAGCTCTACTTTTCCGTTAAGATCCGGATCAGTGCCTCGGCAATAATCCCATCCTGTTTGTCAGATGCAGTCCGAAAATCCAAAAGCAGCGCATCCTTCTGCAGCCGCGCAAAGACCGGAGGCTCATTCTTCCTCAGCTGCTTCGCTAATTCCTCCACGGACTGATGGACCGGGACGATCCGTAAAAGCACCGTCGGAATGGTTTCCACCGGGACCGCTCCACTGCCCACCTGGGAGCCACCCTCTATCAAAAACATATCCACCATCCCTGGAGCATGATCCGATATTTTCTTTTTTACTCTTTTTGCTCTTTTTTCGATATTATCTTTACTCAGTGAAAACATCCGGTAGGCAGGATGGGAAGCTGTCAGCTTTTCGGGTTGAAGAAACAATTTCAGGGTTGCTTCCATGGTGGTTATGGTGAGCTTCCCGATCCGGAAGGCCCGCGCCAGGGGATTTTTGCGAATTTTCTCGATCAGGTCTTTTTTCCCTACGATGATCCCTGCCTGCGGCCCGCCGATAAGTTTATCGCCGCTGAAACAGGCCACGTCCACGCCGGCTTTAATGCTGTCCTGAACCAAAGGCTCATGCTCAATACCGAATTTCTTTAGATCGACCAGGGCTCCGCTTCCCAGATCATCGATGATGGCAAGTTCATGTTTGTGAGCCAGTTCCGTAAGCTCATCGATCTCGGGCTCCGAAGCAAATCCTACGATCCGGTAATTGCTGTGGTGCACGCGCATGATGGCGGCTGTATTCCATCCTACGGCTGCCGAGTAATCCTTCAAATGAGTTTTGTTAGTGGTGCCCACCTCGTGCAGGATGGCGCCGCTGGCTGACATCACATCGGGCATGCGGAAGGCCCCTCCGATCTCTACCAGCTGTCCCCGGGAAACGATGACCTCTTTGTCTTGGGCCAGCGTATTTAGGATCAACATGGTAGCGGCCGCGTTGTTGTTGACCACAGTAGCCGCTTCTGCCCCGGTTAGCTCGCACAAAAGCGCATTGAGATGGACGTCTCGATGCTGGCGCCGCCCGGTTTCGATATCAGTGGCCAAAGTGCTGTATCCTTCCACAACTGTTGCCAGGGAGGCCTGAGCAGCCTCCGGAAGTGCCGCCCTTCCTAAACCCGTATGCAGGATCACACCGGTGGCATTCACAGCGCTTTTGAGGGATGGGGCAAACTTTTGCTGTAATATACCCTCGACTTCTTTAATTATTGTCTCCGGATCGATATCTCCAAACGATACGCCGGCATCCTCCCTCATGAGATTTTCTCTCAGGGAATCAAGCACATTCCGAATTGTCACCGTGACAAGGTCTTCGCCGAAATTACGAACCAAAGCCTGTCCGACTTCGCTTTGTTTGAGCTTGTCCACTGAGGGAAGTTTGCGCAGAAGTTCTTGGGTCATGACACGAATGATAGTATAAAACCCTCACCATGGCAACCGCCATCAGGACGGTCACAAGACATAAAAAAAGGCCCCGCCCTTCGGGGCGAGGCCTTAAAATAAATCTCGGTTCTAAGTCCTACTCAGATTTCCCGGTCACACGGTAGGTCTTGGCAAAGAGCCGGCACCAGCCCTCATCGTCATGACAGATCCAGGCATTGGGTGTCGCCTCAAAAGCAAACCCTTTGACTCCAGGCTGCAGATTGTAGCGTACAGCCAGCACCCGATCCAAGGTGTCACCTTCTCCATCATGTTGAGCACCATTAAGCGTGGTTTTCTCGAGCACGACTCCTGACACCGGCTTGAGCGTGACATAGGGCGGCGCCGAGAGGTTGTTCCAGTGATGTCCGGTGGCTTTCTCCACTTTCAGATATAAAAAGATAGTCCCCTGCAGAGCATTGCTGCTGTCGGGAACGATCCTGGCTTCGACCTCCATGGGGACATCTTCCGCTCCTGTACCCTTAGTCTGAAGCAGGGCAGCCTCATCCGCCGAAGGAAGCTTATCCTCTGCGATCTGGTCTGTTATTACGGCAGCTTCCGGGATAGCGCCCAAAACCTGATAT
The DNA here is from genome assembly GCA_030609975.1 of Acidobacteriota bacterium. Classification (GTDB taxonomy): domain Bacteria; phylum Acidobacteriota; class Aminicenantia; order Aminicenantales; family Aminicenantaceae; genus JAUWSR01. The sequence goes on from JAUWSR010000267.1 coordinate 3,168, forward strand.
TCAGCAGTAAACACCTGAGGCTCAGCCTCTCCGACTTTCGCCGTAGCTGTCACTTTGGCCTTGAAGGCCATTTGAGCTGCGCCTCCTTCAATCGACCAAAGCACTCCCAGAGTGTGCGGATAAACATCCGCATCCTCAGCTTTGCGAGAACGGCGTTTGCCTGATTTTAAGGAGTCTTTTATAAATTTGATGCCTTTGACTTCCATGAAGTCGACGGTGATGGTCTGGGTTTTGTCGAAACTGACGTTTTCATTTGGTGTGATCGTGAAATACAACCGGCTTTGACCATCTGTGGTGATATTTGGCGGCAGAGTTCCCGCTTCAAAGCTGAAAGGAAGACTGCCACTGGCATCGAGCCGCTTGGCTTCCAGGTCATGGAGAGCCTGTCTGGGAACTTCGGTCATGGGCACTTCATCATTATTCCCAATGGCCCTTGCTGTCTGGTCAGCTTCGCTGAGTCGGGTCCACTCTTCCTCGGGAATACCCGAAGGTCCGATGTTTTTTTCCAACCATTCCTTAAGCTTGTCTGGATCCGCCCATTCGGTACTTTCCAGAAGAGTTCCATCAGGTGAAATTATGAACTCGGAGTTCGGTCTACGACCATAGGTTTTCTGCATGGTGTTTTCCATGTCATCGATGATCCATGGCATCTGGAGCGAGAGTTCTGCATCGGCGAGACGTACGTATTCCTTGCGCATTTCCAGACTGTCTGTCTGTGTAAAACCGTAGAATCCCGGATGGGGTTCGCGGCTTAAGACCCAGTAGAAGGAAATACCTTTTCCAGCGTATGCTTTGTTGAGAGCCTCCACACGGGAGACTTTTCTACGCCAGGGCGGTCACGTACAACCTCCCCATTGGAAATAGAGGTACGAACCTTTGTAGAGGTTTGAGAGGGGGATTTCATTGAGATTATTGTCGTAGATCTTCACCTCAGGAATCTTCTTGCCGATGGGGGGAGAACTCTCCTCCCATGCCTTCCACCCCTGGCCGATGAGAAAGGTCCCGACCAAAAGCGCGAAGACAGCGGTCCAGAGGGTCAATGTTAAGATTCTTTTGTTCATTTTCCCTCCATTGTTCCTGAATTTAAATCTCACTTGGGATTATAATAACGCAAATTGTAAATAGCAATAGATAATTATGAATTTGGGGACAGTCCCCAAGATAGCACTGAAAACAAATAACTTAAGTCATAATTATGTGCATCTATATGTCTTAAATTGATGTTTTGACCCCCAAAATCATGAGTCTAAGAAAAAGTGGCGGAGAGGGTGGGATTCGAACCCACGGTACCGGTTGATGCCGGTACAATCGCTTAGCAGGCGACCCTGATCAGCCACTCCAGCACCTCTCCACCTTACTGGCAGGAACATGCCATTTTAACCCGTTTCGGCCTCCTCCGTCAACTTTGTTCTGTGGCTTGGCCATAGCAAGATACTGTAAACAATCAGATTACCATCTCAAAAACCTTTTATTTATTCGTTAGAGTTTGAATTATGACGCAATAATAGACCGCTAAGCAATTATAGAGCTCTTAAGGAAAACAGAATTCTTAAACTAGCCATTTGCCCCCCCAAATGTAACTTCTAAGTATAAATAATATGAGAAAACCTGAATTAACTCATTTAGAATCAAGTCTAACTGGGGGGCTGCCCCCAAAAGAATGCGGAGGGAGAGGGATTCGAACCCCCGTCACGATCGCTCGTGAAACGGTTTTCAAGACCGCCGCCTTCAGCCACTCGGCCATCCCTCCGCTTTTATGAGGAAGGAACGTATTCTAACATGTTTATTCTTCCCGCTTCAACTCTCCGGAGTCCCCTAATATCCCCCTGAGCACAAACCCTTACTGTCTAAACTTAGCAGTAGACTTGTGATATAATCGACACATGTTAGATCCAAAATTCATCCAGGAAAATCCAGAATACGTTATCGAAAAAGTCGGCACGCGCGGCCTTAAGATTGACCTGAACGAATTCCTCCACCTCTCACAGGACAGGAAAGTTATCCTACAGGATGTTGAAAGCCTCCGTTCCGATCTCAATAAGACCTCCAAGCTCATCGGACAGATGAAAAAGAATGGAGAAGATGCCTCC
>JAUWSR010000064.1 GCA_030609975.1 Acidobacteriota bacterium
GATGGTGATGTGTTGATACATGCCATCATCGATGCTCTGCTGGGGGCTCTGGGAGAAAAGGACATCGGGCAGTGCTTCCCCGATACCGATCCAGCCTTTAAGAATATCCAGAGCACAAAGCTGCTGGCACTTGTGGCCTTAAGGCTTAAGGAAAACCAGGCTGAGATCTTGAATGTGGATACCATTGTTGTGGCCGAGCAGCCCAAGCTCGCTCCCCATGTATCCGCCATGAAGAAAGTCCTGTGCCCGATCTTGGGGTTGGGCGAGAAAGATCTGAGCATCAAAGCCAAGACCCATGAGGGCATGGGAGAGGTCGGAGAAGGCAAAGCCATCGCCGCCTGGGCCACCGTCCTACTCCAAATGACCTAAGCTAAAATTAATACCCCGTCAGTTTAATCCGCAGGAAAAGATAGCGGTTTTTAACATATATGTTTCTTTTAATCCCTATCCCTATAGGGTGGGAGGATGGGGATGGGGATTGGTTGGGCACGAAGGGTCAAGCCGCCCTTGAAGAAAGAGAGGAGAACACTCTCAACGGTTTGGCCCAACCAATCCCGAAGCGTAAATAGCGCGCCCAAGGGATTTCTTTTCAAGAGTTTCATATTTATCCTTGTTTTCTTTTTCTCTGTCCAGCACTAATATAGACGGGCGATGGCAGGAAAAGGTTTCCCCGTATTGAAACTTCGGTGAGGATACGAGATAATCAAAGGATTATGAGCCAACCTAAGACATTGGATCGACGGACTTTTATTAAACATTCGGCAACGTGTCTGGCCGGAACGGCCTTAGCGCCGTCCCTGTTCCAGGGGTGTTCTCAAACAGCCCCTTCTAAACCGCCCAACCTGCTGATCGTGTTCCCGGACCAGATGCGGGCCCAGGCTCAGGGATTCATGCAGGCCGATCCCGTGCTCACACCTGTGCTGGACAGCTTCGCTCAGGAAAGCCTTGTTTTCTCACAAGCCATAAGCAATTATCCCGTATGCAGCCCTTTCCGGGCCATGCTTATGACGGGCAAATATCCTCATGGAAACGGTGTCTTGGCCAACTGCAACACCAATGGAGCGGAGGTTGGTTACGAGCTGGGGGCGGAAGAGATCTGCTGGTCGGATATCTTGAAAGAGAAAGGCTACAGCTTGGGTTATATCGGAAAGTGGCACCTGGATTCTCCTTATAAGCCCTACGTCGAATGCTACAACAACCGGGAAGATTTTGCCTGGAATGAATGGTGCCCGCCTTCGCGCCGGCATGGATTCGATTTCTGGTATGCCTACGGGACCTTTGACCGGCATATGAATCCCATGTACTGGGACACGAATGCCACCAGGGATGGCGCCAAGTGGGTGGAGCAGTGGGGCCCGGAACACGAAGCCGATCAGGCTGTCCGTTACCTTCGAAATCAGGACGGCACTCTGCGGGACCCGGACCAACCGTTCGCTCTGGTGGTCTCCATGAATCCTCCCCACATGCCCTATGATCAATTCCCTGAAAAATATCTAGCCGGGTACATGGATAAAACACTGGAAGAGCTGTGTAACCACCCCGGCATCCCTCCCGCAGGTACGCGATGGGGGGACTACTACCGGAAACACATCCGCAATTATTTGGCTATGACTACTGGGGTGGATGAACAATTCGGCCGCATCTTAGCGGAATTACAGGCTCAAGGGCTGGAGGACGACACCATCGTGCTTTTCACTTCTGACCATGGCAACTGCCTGGGGATCCACGATCAGATCTCCAAGAATAACCACTTCGAAGAGTCCATGCGGGTTCCCTTTTTGCTGCGGTGGCCTGGGCGGATACAGCCCCGGCAGGACGATCTGCTTTTTTCCAGCCCGGATATTTATCCCTCGCTACTGAATCTGATGGGTTTTGCAGAAGACATCCCGCAGGGAGTGGAAGGCCGCAGTTTTGCCGATCTGATCCTCAATGACCGTGGGGATCGACCGGCCTCACAGCTTTATCTCTGGATGCCCTACGGGCGGCCGGGCTGGGGCCGACGGGGCGTTCGAACACATAACCACACGCTCATGCTCAGCCGGCTACCGGACCAGCCGGATGAGGTTGTGCTGCATGATAACCAAATTGATCCTTTTCAATTAAAAAATATAGCAGAGTCGAGTGTAGACATCGTGAACCATCTGCGGAGGCAAGAGCTGATTCCCTGGCTGCAGCGGACAAACGATCCCTGGCTGCAGAACCTGTAGAAGGAGATACGACATGGAGACTGAGAAAATAAGAGTGCGATTTGCCCCCAGCCCTACGGGTCTGCTGCATGTCGGCAATGCCCGCACCGCGCTTTTTAACTGGTTATATGCCCGGCAGCAGGGAGGAGTCTATATCCTGCGGATCGAGGACACGGACAGGGAAAGATCGGCTGAGGAGTATGAAGGGAAGCTGATCGAGGATCTCCGTTGGCTCGGGCTGGATTGGGATGAAGGCCCTGATGTTCAGGGAGAATTCGGTCCTTACCGCCAATCCCAGCGGCTGGAAATATATGCCTCTTGCACTCAACAGTTGCTGGAAGAGGGAAAAGCCTACCACTGCTTTTGCTCACCAGAAGAACTTGAAAAGGAGCGAAAAAAGGCCCTGAAGGCAGGCACCACTCCGGTTTACAGCGGCAAATGTCGCTCTCTTCCGCGGGATAAGGCCCAAACTCGCCTGGCTGCAGGGGAAGAAGCTTCGATCCGCCTCAAAACGCCCGGCCGGGGGAATCTCTCCTTCACGGATCTTGTCCGGAGTAAGGTCTCTTTTGACTTGGCCCTGGTAGGCGACCCGGTGCTGGTGCGTTCCAACGGTCTTCCTGCTTACAACTATGTGGTGGTGATCGATGACCACCGGATGCAGATCAGTCATGTGATTCGAGGGGAGGACCACTTGGCCAACACTGTACGTCAGATCCTCACTTTTCAAGCCTTGGGATATCCTCTGCCTCAGTATGCCCATCTCTCTATGGTGATGGGAGAGGACAACGCGCGTTTGAGCAAAAGACACGGCGCTACGGCAGTAGATCAATTTGGAAAAGACGGCATCCTTCCCCAGGCTTTGTTCAACTATCTGGCCCTTTTGGGATGGTCACCACCCGATGGTCAGGAAGTTTTAACCCCAGCGGAATTGGTGAAACTCTTTGACTTGAACAGAGTCAGCCGCTCAGCGGCTATCTTTGATTACGGCAAGCTGCACTGGCTCAACCGGCAGTATATGAAGGCTCTCCCACCCCGGGAGATGGCCGAGACGGCGGCCCCTTTTCTAAAGAATGCAGACTATCTTCCCAAAGCCATGAACCAGGCCCAGTGGGCCTGGTTGGAACAAGCGGTTTCCACACTGATCGAACGCGTGGACACATTTGCTGACCTCACAGAAAGCTTCGCGCTCCTGTTTGATTTTTCCCTAGATGGGCTCGATAAAGATGAAAAAGACAGCCTGCAAACGGAATGCGCTACCAAGGTCTTGGATGTCTTTGCCCAAAAGCTGAAAGAGATCGAACGCTTGGATTATGAGACCTTTGCCACCCTGACACAGGAGATAAAGACTGAGACCGGCTGCAAAGGCCGTGAGCTGTATCATCCGTTACGCTTGGCCCTGACCGGACGTTCCTCGGGATTGGACCTGGATAAGCTCATTCCTTTGGTCGAGTCCGGCGCCAAGCTGGATTTTCCCCGCCCGTTAAAAAACTGTGCCCAAAGAGTGGCCGAAACCCAAGCCTATCTCTCCTGACACCAGAGTTAGATCCTGCCTGGGAGTGATTAATCTTTATCTATTATTTTCTGGATGATTTTTCCGGTGGCTTTTTCTTTAAGGATGAGTTTGGTCCGGCCGTTGGGCATGCGTTCTTTTTTTATAATGATATGCGGATCTTCTTCTGGGACTTGATGGGAGGCTTCCGGCTCCAGCTTCTGACCGTCGTCCCCAAATTCCAGCGAGAGCGGTTCCCATTTTTTGGTTTGGGCCGAGCGATAACAGGCATCGATGATGGCATTGACCACATAACCGTCATAAAAGGTTTCCATAGGGTTGCTGCCTGCATCCAAGGCATTGAACATATCAACGAACATGTGTGTGTAACCAAGTTCATGGACCTCATCCCCGACCGGGAAAAGCCAACCGGTATCACTTTCTGCCTTCTCTGCGACATAGCCGCCTTGTCCTACCGTTGTGAACATCTCGAAGCCGGTCCTGAGGAAATGATCGATCCAGAGGGTGCCTTCCGTGCCGGAAACCTCATCCCGCAGGTCCATGCCTCCGCGAAATGCCCAGCTCACCTCGAACTGCCCCATCGCTCCATTCTGGAAGCGTATCAGACCGATGCCGTGATCTTCAGCGTCGATGGGATGCACCAGGGTATCCGCCCAACACATGACCTCTAGGGGTCTGATCTCTTTCCCGATAAAGTTGCGGATGATCTCGATACAGTGACAGCCCATATCGATGATGGCACCGCCGCCGGCCCGCTCCTTATCCCAGAACCAATCGCTGTGGGGCCCGGCATGGGTTTCGCGCGAGCGCACCCAAAGCACTTGTCCCAGTGCCCCGTTTTTAACGGACTCCAGTGACTTTAAGGTCTTGGGAGGATAGACGAGGTCCTCGAGATAGCCGCTAAAGACACCGGCTTGCGCGACGGCCGCGAGCATTTCTTTGGCCTCCGCCGCTGTGCGTGCCAGTGGCTTGGTACACAGGACTGCTTTGCCCGCAGCCGCAGCCATCAGCACGGCTTTTTTGTGCATGTCGTTGGGGATTCCCACCACCACCACATCCGTCTCTGGGTCATAGACAGCTTGTTCCATATCGGTGGTCCATTTTGGGATCCCCCATTCCTCCGCGAACTCTTTCGCTTTTTTGCCATCCTGGGAATAAACCATGTGCATCCGGTCTCGTCCCCGCTGCTGATGAAGCGTCATGGTATAGAACGTGCCGATAAGGCCGGTGCCTAACAACGTTATCTTGTGTTCTTTCTGCATTTTATTCTCCAAAATTCGTGAGTTTCGGATGATACTTTATCAATTTAGGGTATCTTCTTCCTGCTGTTTCTCGAATACGCCGGTATTCCCTTTGGACCAGATCGGGAATAAGGACTCGACGATGTCTGGAAGATCGCGGGCGATATTCTGATCCTCGAAGGGGTCGGTGGCATGATCATACAGCTCGATGATGGGCTGTTCGTCCCGGAAATACCGGGTCAGCCGGTATCTCTCGGTTCTCACGGTGATCCCTTTGCGATAATACCCATAGGCGGCATTTTCCCAGTGTGTTTTACCGGATTCATTCCAGAGCACATCCAAACTCCTGCCTTGAGAGGGATAGGGCATGTCCACTCCACAGAGTTTCATCAGCGTGGGATAGATATCGATACTGCTGACAATACTGTCGCAGGCAAGCCCCTTGCTCTTCATGCCGGGCGCTTTTAAAATCAACACACTCTTCAAGGCACGCTCAAAGAGGGTGTGTTTGCCCCATACCCTAAAATCACCCAGGTGCCAGCCGTGATCGCCCCAGACCACGATGATGGTATTGTCCTCCAATCCCAGCCTTTTCAGTTCGGCCAGGACCTTGCCTATTTGAACGTCAATATAACTGACACAGGCGAAATAGGCATGCGTGAGCTTGCGGGCATAAGCCTCGGATACCGCTTGTGAGAGGGAGGCCTTTTCTTCCCCCAGGTGATACTGATTGAATTCCCCGCTTTCATGTAGGCTGGCGACGTTCACCGCCATCGGGATATTGGGAGAAGGGGTCAGGGGGATCTGCGATTCTTTGTACAGATCCCAGTATTTCTTGGGGGCATTAAAGGGAAGGTGGGGTTTAAAAAACCCCACGCCCAGGAAGAATGGTTTTTTCCCAGCGGCCAGCTCCTGAAGCTTGGAGACAGCTAAAGCAGCAGTCAAACCGTCAGGATATCCTTCATCCTCCACCTTTGCGTTTTCGTAGGGTTTGACCATTTTGTTACGGCTCTGGCGGTTGGATCCATCGGCATAGGCAAAGAAGGCGTTCCAGCCCGTCTCCCACCTTCCGGGATCAAATAGCGCCTCGTCCCAGCTGTAAGGAAGCTCCCTGAAGGTTCCCTGAGGCTCTTCATATCCGTACAAAAAACCGTCGGGATAATGGCCGATCTTACCGATGCCGACCGTAGCGTAGCCGTTACGCTTGAGATGATGGATGAAAGTTTCGGGTGCTTCAGCTTCGGGTCTGCCGGAAATGTAATCACGGATGGCTTGATTGTCCAGATGCCCGGTTGTGCGTGGCAGCATCCCGGTGAGCAGAGTCCAACGAGAAGCGCCGCAGGTGGGGACATTGACAAAATGGTTGGTAAAAACCACGCCTTCCGCAGCCAGTCGATCCAGGCTGGGAGATATGATTTGGCTGTTTCCGTAGCATCCCAGCTCCGGGCGCAGGTCATCCACGCAGATAAAAAGGACATTGGGGGACTTGGCGGGCTGAGGATAGCAGCATACAAGTGCCAACATCAACAAAAAAGGAAAAAAAGCAGGTACAAAATGTATGCCTTTTTTCCCAAGGGCATATCCTAGGCTCATTGAGAATCTCTATAGGAAGGTGCTGATAGCTCCCAGCAGGGACAGCTTTGCAGCATCTCCAGTTATTCTTATATAATATTTCATAATAAAAAGTCACGATATAAGCATTCCTAAGAACATTTTCCACAAATCAAGGACCAAAAAGCCAACTTCTTTGTTTAAAAAGTGTTGACAAGAGAGTTGTCATCATTATAATTACTTTGTAAGTTTAGAATATATATATATCTTATTTATTAAGTATATATATTTATTAAATTTGCTCGCGTGGCATGAAAAGCATGCCGGGCTTACTTTTTTTAATATGTAGTAATCAATTTATAGGAGGACCTTATGGACAAAGAAATGTCCCGCAGGGATATGCTGAGACTGGGTTCGATCGCCGGCGTGTCGGTAATCGGCGGTGGCCTTACCGGCGCCGCGTTTGCGGCTCCAGCTCAGGGTATGGACTCGATGTGGCCGTGGCCATTGAGCAAGAAAATCAATCTGGCCAAAGCCGCCAATCTGGCTTACCAGAACTACTACGTAAAGGGCTGCATGTACGCCTCGTTTACGGGCGTAGTTGCCCGGGTAGCCGATGATCTGGGCTCACCTTACAGCAACTTCCCCTTTGAGATGATGCACTATGGAGCCGGCGGAGGAGAACTGTGGGGTTCGTTATGCGGAACGCTCAACGGCGGCCTGGCCGCACTTGCGATTTTTGTGAGTGACACCGGCTTGCGCCGGGAGATGGCCAACCAGCTTATGACCTGGTATGAACAAACTCTTCAGCCTGTCTGGGATCCAAAAACGCCCTTGAGACCCGTCCCTGCTAAACTGCCCAAATCGAAAGCAAATTCTCCCCTTTGCCACGTCTCCATCAGTCGTTGGGTGCAAAAATCGGGGTATGATCCTTTCAGCCCGGAGCGTGCGGACCGCTGTGGTCGCCTCGCTGGCTCGGTTGCCGAGTTTGTAGCCAGGCAGATTAATGAAGCCCTTATCAAGGGCCACCTACAGGATAGAAAACAGATAAGCAAAGCTGCTGACGACTGTCTTGGCTGCCATGGAAAGGGCCCGGCGGGTTTGAATGAACCCGATATCCTTAGCCGGATGAACTGCACACCTTGCCACGACACCGAAGTCGACCGGAAGATCTTCCCGCATCCAGAAATAAAGTAGATATTATTCTATCGCCCGCAATCCCTTATTCGGGGATTGCGGGCGATATTCCGTTTGCGGTTTCTTTTTTCCTGTTAAAAAGGAGGCTGTCTGCCTCCTTGTTTTATTCCTCTGCTCCATGACTTTGTTTTATCTCTAAAGTTCAGCTCTATAACATCTAAACTGAACTATTCATAAATTTGGCCGACACCGAGATATATTTTCATTATAATCAACCTATTACTCAATTCATCTTGCAGCATTGTGATGGAAACCTATCTAGAAGATGGGGATGTATTTACTCACGCCGATTTCAGGTATCAGCGAGTTATGCTATTTGCTTTCCTAAGCGGTTTTGTCGGGCTTGAAATTCACCCAGCCGCTAAAGTAAGAGATCAAGAAAAAGACCAACATAAAAAGGAAAGCGATCCCGATGGACTGCCATATGCCCAGATTGGTCACCAACATGGGGGCAAAGGCGGTAATAAATCCACCGCCGAGGAAGGGCTCATAGATCATCTGTTTGAACCCGAAGGCCTTAGCGGTGTCGGTTTTATAAAGGGGATCGACCACCCTAAGCAAGAGCAGGCCGATGGCTGTCACTCCTGTCTGCATCCCAAACTCGGTAATACCCCTTTCGAACCAGAAACGCGAGAACATACGGGGCGCTAGAAACACCACACAGAACACCATCCATGAAATTCCGGTGAACATGATGATCACAAAAGGCCAAAGGTAAGCCACGAAGACATCCAGCTTGATGCTGGCGATGGCGGAGAGCACCAGGATATCCAGGGAAAACCCCAGGATGCGATCGAAGGTGTTTTTGTCGTAATAACGATTGATCTTTGCTTTTATGGACAGCTTCTGTATGATCAATCCCCCGATCATGGCCAGGGGGAAAAGGGGGAATTTGTCAAATTCCGGGTGAATGGCCTTGAGGCCGGACAACATGACCCAGCCAACCAGCACCGCGATGCCTACGATGGCAAAATGGAAGGTGAGGGGCTCGATGGCCTCAGAGGCGACAGTGGCGGTGGCGATGGAAAACCGCTTGGGTTCGGGGATGAGGCCTTTTTTCTTGTAGGAAGGGATGCCCTTTTTTTCGCTCAAATAGGTGCAGTAGTCCTTGCGGATGGCGATGTTGATCAGGACCATGCCTACGATCACGGCGCTTAAGATCCCAACCGTGGCCGACATAAGGGAAAGATCTCCGCCGGCGCTGAATCCATAGCCGTCAAAAGCGTGTTTCATGCCGGCTGCAGTCCCGTGGCCACCGGAAAAACCGATCTCCACGATACAGCCAAAAAGCCTATGCACTTTGAATAGGGGCACCAGGACTAACATTGTGACCAGGAGGGCGATGAAGTACTGCCCCATGCCTGCGACCACTCCAAAACAGAGCTGAGAGCCGCCGCTGGACCAGATCTTTTTTATTCCCGGGATCGCCACGCCTAAAAAGAGGGTCGCAAAGACCAAGTTGATCAGGATCCCGGGCAAGGGCTGCCAGTTCCGGAGCACCCACTCAGGTATCAAATTGAGACCGTAAGGGCCCACGGCCAGGGCGATGAAACCGGCGATGATTGCGGACGGCAGGAAGAGGCGCTGCAGCAGCGTGATATTAGCCCGGAGGGCTTTCCCGACGAGCAGGAAGGCCGAGAGGATGCAGAGACTGATCAAAAACTCCATGCCATGACCTCCTGGAGCTACCTTAAAGGATTCATTTAGAAATGTCTACGCTTGTGTCAGAAGAGTTTGGGTCTGTCTGAGTTATGTATTGGAAGTGCGCGAAGACCATTCAACTTTTGTCTTAAACGTGATATTGCTCTCCAGGGGTTTTTTTCATATGATAAGAATGAGGTTGCTTCGTCACGGCGTTCCTCGCAATGACATAAAGGTCAAATCTGTGCATAGAATCGTTCGCATCAACCCAATCATGGAGCTTCTGAATGCCTCTCCGCAGCGTGTAAGCCGGCTTACGGTCCAGCAAGACAGCGAAAACCGCCGTGTCCAGGAGATCGTAGCTTTGGCCCGAAAACACCGGATTGTTGTGACCTATGCCCCCCGAAAAACCCTGGACCGCATGGATCGTCACCATCAGGGTGTGGTTGCCTGGGTTGCCCCCAAGGGCACCTCATCTGTGAGTCAGATCCTGGCGGATTCCCCGCTGCCCTTCCTGGTCCTCTTGGATGGAGTGGAGGATCCTCAGAACCTGGGAGCGATCATCCGCACCGCTGAAGGTGCCGGGGTGGATGGCATCATCCTGCCGGAGCGGCGGGCGGCCGGATTGACGGATACGGTTTTCTCTGTATCTGCCGGTGCACTGGAGCACTTGCCGGTCGCCCAGGTTAAAAATCTGGCCCGCACCATGGATGAATTGAGGAAAAAGGATATTTGGCTGGTCGGGGCGGAGGGAGGAAGTGATTTGGCCTGGTACGAATTTGATTATACCGGACCGATGGCATTGATCCTGGGATCTGAAGGCAAGGGGATGCGGCCGCTGATCAAAGAGAAGTGCGATGTTTTATTGTCCATCCCGCTTCTGGGCAAGATCACGTCTCTCAATGTCTCCGCGGCCGCGGCTGTCTTTTTATACGAGGTTGTCCGCCAGAGAAGACGCTCCTGAATCAAACATAAAGACCGGGATATATAGATAGAGAAAAGAGATACGTGAATAGAACCCACCGGGCAGAAATTTAATAAATTTTCGGAGGTTTGAATAAAATGTGCCATTCAGTGGTATTTCCCCATGAAGAGAGTAAAAAATGGCTGAACAAACCTCCGTATGCGCAGACCGTCTATTCCCCGAGAGCCGGGGGGCAGCGATGAACAAAGAGGCGCTGTCGGAAAAAGAGATCCTCTTGCTGGTGCGGAAAGGCGACCGGGAGGCCTATCAGGCGATCGTGGTCCGTTACATGCAGACCGCCTACTACATCGCCCTTGGCTTTGTGCACAATCAGGAAGATGCCCGCGACCTCTCCCAGGACGCCTTCATTCGAGCTTTTCGCAAGATCAAACAGTTCGATCCGGAGAAGCGTTTCTTCCCCTGGTTCTACAAGCTGCTGAAGAATCTGTGCTTGGATCATATCAAACGCCGCCGCCGCTATAACGAGGTTCCCCTGGATAGCGTTCAGGTGATCAAAGAGGAGAAGGAAGACCGCGAGATGAAAGCTGTGATGTGGAGGGGGATCGAAGAACTCCCCTTCGAACAGAGGGAGATCATCATCCTGCGCTATTTCCGTCAGTATTCCTACCAGGAGATCGCCGAGATCCTCGGTAAGCCCATGGGAACGGTCATGTCCTCTCTCTTTTATGCCAAGAAAAAACTCAAAGTGATCCTTAAAAAATACCTGTATGTGGATGGGATCCAGGCTAAGGAGTGACCCATGGAGCATAACGAGATCAAAAAGCTCATTTCCTCCTACCATGAAGGCGTGTTGAACAGCAGCCAAAAAAGGCAGGTGGAGGAACACATTGCGGCCTGCAACGAATGTCGCAATGAATTCGAAGAGATGCGAAAATTTGAGGAGGTGATGGATAAAATGGAACTCAAACAACCCCCACAAGAAATGTGGCAGGTCTACTGGTCCTCGGTGTATAACCGTCTGGAGAGGAGAATCGGGTGGATTTTTCTTTCCATCGGTGCTATTATTCTTCTCTTTTTCGGCGGCTACAAGATGGTGGAAGGCATCATCCAGGATCCTACCATCCCCTTGCTACTCAAGTTCGGGATCCTAGCCGTTTTAGCCGGACTCGTTGTTCTGCTGGTTTCCATAGGGAGAGAGAGGATTTTTGTGCGGAAACGGGAACGGTATAAGGAGGTCATGAAATGATCATCGTCACCACCGATGAGATACCAGGTAGAACCATAAAGAAGACCTTGGGATTGGTCCGAGGCAACACCATCCGGGCGAGGCATGTCGGACGGGATATTACGGCAGCTCTAAAGAATCTCGTAGGCGGGGAAATCACCGATTACACCAAGATGATGGCGGAATCCCGGGAACAGGCCTTGGACCGCATGGTCGAAGAGGCCGAGACCTTGAATGCCGATGCCATTGTGGGGACTAAGTTCACCACTTCCATGATCATGCAGAGTGCATCCGAGATCCTGGCCTATGGGACAGCGGTTTTACTCGAGTAATAGCTGAAGGAATTTCCGGCGTGTTTCAGAAGTCCGTATCTCTGTTCATTTCCCTTTTCATAGTCCTCACCATGGCTCTCCTCAGCTTCTTTCCGGGTGCACCTGTGAGAGAACGAGGGCGTTTCTCCATCTATTTCATGGAGGAAAAGGTCGGCTACGAGGAGTACACCTGGTTCCAGGATGAAAGAGGCTTCGTTCTCGAGGTCGAAGGGCGTATGACCAAGCCCATCCGCATGACCATCGAGGAACTGACCATCCGGCTGGACAACGGCTTTATCCCCAATTATTTCAAATTTAGAGGCTCTGTGAGCGGCGTTGAGCAGGAGGTTACGAGCACGTTAAGAGAGGGTAAGGTTCTGAGTTCCATCAAGATGGGCGATCAAGAATACCAACAATCCGCCGAAGTCAGGCGTGACACCTTTCTGCTGCCCAATCCCATGTTTTCTCCCTATATGGTCATCACCAAAAAATTCCAATGCAACCTGGAGGAAAGCGTGGAGCTTTCAGGTTACATCATCCCTCAAGTTGAGACGCTCTTTATGTTGGGCCTTCAAGAAGAGATGGGGTGCAGCCTGCTTATGGAGATGGGGGCCACTCAGATCGAGCTCCTCACCGATGAGCAGGGCCGGTTGAACGAAATCCGTATCCCCCTGCAAAAACTGCGAATCGTGCGCGATTAAGCGGGGTCAGGTCTTCATTTTACACTTTCAAAAAATCCTTGACATTTGGATTATGTGAAACTAAAGTATACGCACACTGTCAAGTAATAAATAGACATATACGCAAAGGTGTAATATGAAAAAGGCGATGTTTCTGAGAGAAGAACTGCTGGAACGTGTGGGCATATCCGAGAAGGAGTTGAAGAGTTGGGAGCAGAAAAAGCTGATCAATCCTGATGGGAAGACCGCTGACAAAGTCCATTTATATACCAAAGCCGCTGTGGACAGGATCGACCACATTAAAAAACTGTTGGACTTGGGCTATCAGCCTGAGCATATCCTGAAGATTATTAAAAAAGTCGGTTTACCTCAGGTGCAAGAGAAAAAAGGGAGGCCGGAGAAGATCCATGAGTTCCTGACAGTGGGTGGCTTGGCTGAGCGGGTCGGTATCAGTCCTCGGGCGATCAAACACTGGGAAGACAAGGGGATCATTGAGCCGGACATGCGCAGCGAAGGAGGATTCCGGCTGTATTCAGAGACCTATATCCATTTTTGCCTGCTCATCAAGGACCTTCAGCTATTCGGCTATTCCTTAGGAGAGATCAAGATTATTTCTGATCTTTTCCGAGATTTTCTCGCCATCAACAGCGATATCTCCTCCTTTTCCGTTGATGAAACCAGCCGAAAGTTGGTTTCCATGACAGGCATGATCATGGAATTTGAGAACAAGGTGAAACTCTTCAAGGATGGCATGGAGCGGTGGGAGAGTCTCTTGAAGAAAAAGAAAAAGGAGATTTACGGATTAAAGGCCCAAAATGAGAAACTCCCAACATCACCAGGACAGAAATCCGATGCCTAAGATCACCCTGATCGAACCCAAGGCTCCTAATCTGCATATTTACTCCCAGTTTAAGATCCCGCGCCTGGGCCCGGTCCTGCTGGGCACTCTGATGAAAAAGCGGGGTTGGGAGGTTGAAGTCGTATTCGAGGAAGCTCAGGCAATTGATTTTGAAGCAGCGACCGCTTCTGACCTTGTGGGCATCTCGACCATCACCTCTACAGCCCCTCGGGCCTATGCGCTTGCGGAAAAGATCAAGCGGGCCGGAGTGCCGGTTTTAATGGGCGGAC
>JAUWSR010000025.1 GCA_030609975.1 Acidobacteriota bacterium
GAAAACATTGAAGTTGCCTCTGATGCGATTTGGTATGAAATTTGCTCTAATAATAACTTCTATTTCTATCAGCTTGAATTATTCACGAGTTGAGATTGCTGCAGATATGAGGCATGGAGGGCGAAGCCGTAGTTTACTACTGCGAGACCCGACATAACGAAGTAGATGCAGTGAGATCAGCTCGCCGGAAGGTAAAAAATATCGATTATTAAAGGAAGTCACATTGAAAAAGGGGAAATCAAAATGCTTTCTCCTAATTCTACAAAAGGTTCAGATAACACTAAAGTTAAAGAAAACATCGATATTTTTTTTGAATAGTTCAAGTTAGATACACGTGAAGGAATATGTTTAAAAAGCGCAACGCAACTCTCCCGCTCTTTTTTGTCTGCATCACCGTCGGATTCCTGTTGGCCGGCGCCACCGACGATGTTGTTGTCAACGGTCTTAATTCGGACAATGTCTTCCGTCTACGCGCTTTCAGCGGCACGTTCCGGAATCAACTCGATCCCGTACAGCCGGACGCCGTTATATTTTTATCCGAGCAGATGTTTGATGGATTGGTATCTCTTGACAACAGCATGAATCCCAAGGCAGCCTTGGCAGAGTATTGGGACAAATCCCACAATGGCCGAGTCTACCGATTTTATCTGCGTAAAAAGGTGATGTTTCACCATGATGCAGAAATGACGGCCGAGGATGTAAAATTCTCCCTCGAACGCATTTTGAATCCGGAGGCTCAATCTCCCTTCGCCCATTTTTTTCTGGATAAGGTGGTAGGAGCGCGTGAATTCTACACCGGCCGTGCCCGGGAAGTCTTTGGATTTAAAGTGGTTGACAGATACACCATCGAGATCCATTGGACCAAACCCTACTCGATGGTCCTTTATCTTATGAGCATGCATTTTTGTAAGATTCTCCCGCGCGAGAGAGTCCTGGATCAAAGGAAAGGCTTTTTCCAGAAACCATCGGGCACCGGCCCTTTTCGTTTTGATTCCTGGTTGAGAGACAATCGTTTGAACATCGTCGGTGTCCGCCTCCAGCGCTTTCGGGACTACTTCGGAGGAGCTTCTGCCTTGGAATTTGTGGAGTTTTGCCCTCATTACCGCTTGGACCATTTCCTGGATGGCGAGATCGAAGCCATCCCCGTCATATCGGAAAAGCTGCTTAAATCGGATTATCAGGTTTTTGAGGATGGATCTATTTATCCCTTTTATTTAGGCATGAGCTGTCATATCGCCCCGCTGAACGATACCCTCGTCCGTAGAGCTATCGCCCGAGGGATAAACAAGAGCCAGATCCTCCGGATTATTTACGAGGCTCAATATCACCGGCAGCCTTCCAGCAGCTTTATCCCTCCCAGACTGCCGGGTTTTTTCTTGACGGATGACAGCAGCACCTTTTATCCCGGACAAACGGTGGATCTGTTGAAAGCAGCAGGTTTTTCAGAGGAGAACCCCCTGCCCGCTTTAACTCTCTTCCTGGAGCTTCCCCGTTCCGAATTTAATTATAAATTCTACCAGGAGCTGCGCCGCCAGCTGCATGAGGTCGGCATTGAGCTGAAGGTGGAGTATTACCGGGATAGGGAGGAAATCAAAGAATTTGATGAGCCCTATCTAGTTTTGAACGGCCACCTCTTGAATTTCCCTGGTCCGGAGGATATCATCCGTCCTATGTTCTATTCACATTCCCTCACAAATCTCTGCTTCTATCAGAATGCGCAGCTGGATCGAATTTTACTGGAAGCTGAGACCGAAGCCAGTTGGAGCCGCCGAATAAAACTGTTCCGCAAGATCGAGGAAATTCTGAAGTCCGAGATGCCGGCCATTCCTCTTTACTCACAGCAGAACCGGGTGGCCATGCAGCCTTATGTCAAGGGCCTACAGGTCCCTCCTTTAGGGCTGAATTATCTGAAGATTAAAAACCTGCGTTTACAAAAATAAAATAAAATGCGGTTTAATGTTTCCTTGCGCATGCGCCTCACCTTCTCTGTGATCGTTTTGCTCATCGCTCAGGTCATGCTGGTTTTATTTGTCATTCAACGCCAGGAAGTCAGTGCTGTTTTTGAAGAGCAAAAAAGTAAGGCGGTCCTGTTAGCCAATAACATCATCCAAGAGAATCTGCAGCCGTTCATCCTTTGGGATGACGAGGGCGTCAAGCAGAATATTGAAGACCGTTTAGATGAGAACCTGGTCTATGTGATCTTCTATGACCGTTTCAACCGGCCTTTTGTGTCCAATGATTTTATCGTTGATTATGAGGATACCTTCCAGTTCAGCAATCTGGAGCAGGATGCAATTCTGGGCGACTTCCTCGTGGGTCCCAAGCAGTTGACAGATGCAACGGGAAATATGACTTTGGAAATCCTTGAGATCGAGATGCCGGTTTTTGCCAAAGAGGATCCCACACGCTGGGGATCGGTCAAGATCGGATTATCCATGGAGGAAACGCAGCGAGAGGTGCGTGAAACGCGTACGTTGCTTTTTTTGATAGGTTTTGTGAGCCTTTTAGGTGGGATTTTGGGGGCGACCTGGCTGGCCAAAAGGATCACCACGCCAATTGAAAAACTGGTGAATGGAACGAAACACATCAGCCGTGGTGAATTCGATCTTAAGATCGACATCAATTCCAAAGATGAGATCGGGAACCTGGCCGTGAATTTTAATGACATGAGCCATCAACTGCAGCTGCTGCGCAAGCGCATGGAAGAGGCCAACAAGCGGCTGGTTCAGGTTGAAAAACTGGCCTCCATCGGCCATATCTCTACCGGGATCGCCCATGAGATCCGAAATCCTTTAACCTCAGTCAAACTGAATATCCAGAAACTCTCCGAAAAGAAAGATCTGGACGAATACGACCGCAGCTCTCTGGAAATATCCCAGGAAGCGATTGCGCAGATCGAAAAGTTTATCAAAGAGCTCCTGAATTTTGCCCGGGTCCCCAAATTGAACCTGGACTGGTTTTCAGTCGAGCAGATCGTAGATGGCTCCCTTAAGATGATCGCAGAAACGATGGAGCTGAAAAAGGTGCGGCTCGAGAAAGAATACCAAGAGGGTCTTCCTCAGGTTCAGGTGGATGCCGACAAGATCCGGCAGGTTATCTTGAATATACTGCAAAATTCCTGCGAAGCTGTGGATGAAGGAGGCACGATCTTGATCGCACTTTCCCAAGGGCAGAATCCCTCGGGAGATTTTGTGCGCGTTATGATCTCAGATGATGGAAAGGGAATCCCCGCCCGGGATTGGGAGAACGTATTCGAGCCTTTTTATACCACCAAGTCCTCAGGAATCGGCCTGGGATTGGCTATCGCACGCAGGATCCTGGAACAGCACCATGGATCCATCCGGGTCAAAGAAAATCCAGGATGGGGAACAAGTTTTGAAATTATTTTAACCTGTGAAGGAGAAGAATGAAATCCATACTCATCATCGACGATGATCCCTTGATCAGGAAAACTCTGTCGACGCATTTTTCCAAAGACGGATTTGAAGTCTTCATGGCAGAGAACGGCAGGGAGGGTCTGGAAAAGTACGAAGAGAATTTCCCGGACATGGTGATCCTGGATATCCGTCTTCCGGATATAGATGGTCTGGAATCTTTGAAAAGGATAAAGGCCAAAAATAGAAAGGCACTGGTGATAATCATCACAGCCTATGACGACATGAAGACGACGGTTGAGGCTATCAAGTCCGGCGCCTTCGAGTATCTCGTAAAACCCCTCGATTTTGTTGAGATGGACATGGCCATCGAGAAGGCTTTTCAGGTCAGCAAACTCGAGGAAAAGCTTAGCTATATGGTCGAGGAGAAACAGAAGGAATACACTATCGACAACATCATTGGCCGCTCCCCCGCCATGCGTGATGTCTTCAAGCTGATCGGATCCGTTGTCAACAATCGGGCCAACATCCTCATCCAGGGCGATAGCGGAACCGGAAAGGAACTGTGTGCTAAGGCTATCCATTACAACAGTCCCTGGTGGGACGAACCTTTTATTGTCATCAACTGTTCCGCCATTTCGGATACGCTTTTGGAGAGCGAACTTTTTGGACATGTGAAGGGTGCTTTTACGGATGCGATTTGTGAAACCAAGGGGAAATTCGAGATCGCAGGCAACGGTACCTTGTTCTTGGATGAGATCGGCGATGTTTCCACGAATCTGCAGTCCAAGATGCTGCGCGTTATCGAATCGCGGGATTTCATGAAGGTAGGCGGGGAGAAGGTTCTCAAGACCGAAGCCCGTATCATTGCAGCTACCAATCAGAATCTCAAAAAACGGATCGAAGATGGGCTGTTCCGCGAGGACCTTTACTGGCGCCTTAAAGTGGTGGAAGTAAAACTCCCGCCGCTGCGAGAGAGAAAAGAGGATATCCCGGCGTTGATTGTCTACCTTTTAGAGAAGATCAATCGGGAACTTCGAAAAAATGTGCGAAAAGTTCCTGCTCACGTCCTGAAAAAGCTGGTGAGTTTTTCTTGGAAGGGAAACGTTCGGGAGTTGGAAAACGCCCTGACGCATGCCGTCATCCTTGCTAAGGGAGATATCGTACAGGAGGAGAATCTGCCCTTAGATGCTGGAGAAAAAAGCCCGTTCCCTCAAAAATTAGTCCCCTTGAAGGAAGTGGAAAAAAACTACATCCACCATGTTCTGCATTCTACAAAAGGATCCAAGACTCAAGCCAGCCAGATCCTGGGTATCAGTCGGCCTACGCTTGATAAGAAGATCAGGGATTACACTCTAGACAAATAATCCAGGGTTTGAAAGTGTAAATACTTTTTACTTGGTGTAAATATTTTTTGTATAAATTCAACCGGCATTCAGGGGTATCCCTATTCCCCCCTGGAGAACGCGGGGTGAATTTGGCACAAATCCTGCATATCCTATGGTGCAAGTAAACTTTTAAGCATAAGTGAGATAATAATGTCAGATAAAAAAGTACTGTTTGTAGAAGACGATGATTCCATCCGTAAGACGCTCTTTTTGATCCTGCAGGAGCGTTATAAGGTTCATCCGGTAAAGAACGGTCAGGAAGCCCTGCAGAAATTGCGGAAATCAAAGATCGATCTCGTTATCACCGATCTCAAGCTCCCCGACACGGATGGGCTGGAATTGATCGAGAAATTCAGAGAATATGGATATCAAGGCGATGTGATCTTGATCTCCGGTTTTCCCGAAGCGATCGACTTGGACATTCTGCGTGACCTCTCAATTGGATATTTCTTTGCCAAGCCCTTGGACCTGCACGAGCTGAACAACGCCATTGAATACATCCTGGATACAAAGCTTTGGCATGAGAAAAGAATAGCCAGCATCTAATCCGTCCAACCTCCCCCCACCCATTTATCCGGCTAGTGCCGTTTGTTAATAGCGTTTCTCAGACGGATGGGGCCATGCTTTGATCTTCACGCTACCGTTTCTGATTTGGAAATGCTGTTTTTACTGGTTTTGTGTAGGAACAGCCTGCGCAGTCTGGTAATATAGTGAGTTCATGAGGAGAATCCGGTAATGCCTGTTTGTCGGTTGTTCGCTCTGTTTATCGCTGTGAGCCTTTGTTTTTCATCGGGGAGTAACTTTGCTGAGGAGGGCCTATCTTCTGAGACCTGGATGGGAGTTTATATTAACGGTGTCAAGGTGGGATTCAGCCATTTTCAAGAAGAAAAGGTGAATCGAGGCGGGAAAGAGCTCATCAAGGTGACCAATGAATCCCGCATGAGTGTTTCCAGGCTTGGAGGAAATCCTGTTGAGCTTGTTACTATCGAAGAATCATTGTATACAGCGGATGAAAAACCTCTGGAGTCGCGTTTGCGGACACGGATGTCTCAGACTGAGATCATGATCCTTGCACAGATCGAACCAGAGAAGATACGATTCTATTTAGGGGGAGAGCTGGTCAAGGAGGTTGCGTATGCGGAGGAGTTTTATCTGGGAGTCCCTATGGATAAACTCATGCGCGAGGACGGATTGGGTCCTGGAAAAAGCTTCAAATTCAAAATTTTAGACCCTTTGGTATATGCCCTTTCAGACTGCCATGTTTCTATCGTTGGAGAAGAAGAAACTCTCATCTTAGGTAAAAAGAAGAAACTCTGGCATGTCCGATCCGAAATTTCTTCGGTCATTCCTGTTGTCGTGGAGGAGTGGCTCGATGAGAAGGGCGAAGTCTACAAATCTGTGACCGAGGCGGGATTTCTGTCCACAACCTCGATCCGGATGAGCAAAGAGAAGGCCTTAGAAGCGGGTTCTTTAAATTTTGATATCGCTTTCTCCTCGATTTTCCTTTCCAATCGTGACCTGGGAGATCCTTTGCAGGTCCGGAGCATGACCGTTAGGCTCTCTGGATTATCCGTGGACAAACTTAAGGGATTCCCTTGGGACCAGGTGAGTCAAAAGATCCTGCAGGAAGAGAAAGATCATGTCGTGATCAAAACCACTTCCAAATTGGTGCAGGAAGAAGAAGCCCCGACGCTTCCGCTTTCTACCGACGCGTTGGCACAAGCTTTGACCTCTACGGTATTCTGTCAATCGGATGATGCCGACATCGCCGCTCTCGCCCGCAAAATCGTGGGAGAAGAGAAAAATTCCTGGAGGGCAGCCAAAAAGATCGCGGAATGGATCAACCTGAATCTGACTCCCAACTATGATGTGGGATTCGCTTCTGCCAAGGAGATCCTGGAGAACCGGGAAGGGGATTGCAGCGAACATGCGGTGTTGTTCGTGGCGCTGTGCCGGGCTGTGGGATTGCCGGCTCGCGCCGCGATCGGAGTTATGTATGCAGATGGTTTTTTTGCCTATCACATGTGGCCCGAGGTTTATGTAGGCGATTGGGTCAGCCTGGATCCTAAATGGTTGGCGAGAGATGAGGACAGTGGCGATTACTACACAGACGCCACCCACATTAAGTTTGGCCACAGCTACCTGGATGAAAACATGTACCAAGAAATGCTCACCTCTACGTACGAGATCATCGGACGGCTCAAGCTCGAGATCCTGGATTACTCCCGGTGATAACATGAAGACTTCCCTAGGTTGTTATCCCTGTTTTTTTACACAGATATTGAAGACCTCAGCCGTACTGGGATTGGACGAGGATCAGACGCAAGCAGCCATGGCCCGTTTCGGTTCTTGGTTGGCCGAGCTGCTGCTGGAAGCCTCCCCCGCTGCCAACGGCCGCCAGGTCTATCGGATCCTGTCCGAGATCTCGGGGATCGAGGATCCTTACCGTGAGATCAAGGACAAGTGTACTCAAACGGCTCTTAAACTGTATCCGGAGTTGAAACAGAGAGTACGATCTGCGCCGGATCCTCTGTTCGAGGCGATCCAGGTTGCGGTTGCCGGCAACCTCATCGATTTTGGGACGATGCTGGATTTTGATATCAAAGAGGACATCGAAGCTATCCTACGCCAGGAGTTTTTCATCAATCACTATCCTGCCTTTCAGGCCCACCTGGCACAAGCTCAAGATATTCTTTTTCTGGGAGATAATGCGGGTGAAACCGTATTCGACCGCATTCTTTTTGAGGAACTGCCGCAACGTGTCCAATATGTGGTTCGTGAAAAACCCATCATCAACGATGCAACCTTCGAAGATGCTGTGGCCGCAGGGATCGATGGTATCGCTGATATTATCAGCTCAGGAAGTGATGCTCCGGCTACCATCATTGAGCTCTGTTCGCCGGAATTTCAGGAGCGGATACGTTCTGCCGATCTGATCATCAGCAAAGGCCAGGGTAACTACGAGGGGCTTTCCGAGGAGTCTCTACCGATATTTTTCCTGCTGAAAGCGAAATGCACTGTAGTGGCCGAACATTTGGCTGTGCCCCAAGGGAGCATTATCCTTCTTTGCTCTCCCCATTTTCCAGATATCTCAACTGCTTACCAATAATGAAACAATATTGGTTCCTGAATTGCCTGTTGCTATTTATCAGTAATAAGTTGCATTAAAAGAGAATGTTGTTGTAACATCCTGATAGGATATTCAGAATGGAGGGTCAAACATGAAGAAAATCGGTAGAAGAGAATTTATCCGCACGAGCGCCAAGGTCGGGGTCTTTGCCGCCTTAGGACGCGAATATCTCGCCCAAAGACCCACCCCCATTGCCTACACCCAGGAAGGTGATCTGGTCGATATCTCGGTCGTCAAGGGAGCAGATTA
Organism: Acidobacteriota bacterium; assembly: GCA_030609975.1. Lineage (GTDB taxonomy): Bacteria > Acidobacteriota > Aminicenantia > Aminicenantales > Aminicenantaceae > JAUWSR01. Next base: position 8,142 of record JAUWSR010000025.1, read on the forward strand.
TTTTCAAGCGACCCGGAAGGCGGTTGCCCAACTGGGTGGCATGCAGAAGTTCGTCCCCAAGGGTGCGCGTGTAGCGATTCTTCCCAATGTCCAGCGCTGGCACCCCGGCACTTTCACCAAACCCGATATCGTTCGAGCTGTAGCTCAGATGTGCAAGCAGGCGGGAGCAAAAGAGATCAATTGTCTGTCCTGGCTGGAAATGAAGAATTGGGAGGCCACCGGACTGGCTGGCGTGCTCAAAGAAGAGGGCGTGAACCTTATCCTGGCCCCCGGTGAAGAGGCCCATTTCAAATCTGTAAAGGTCCCCAACGGTGTGTCTTTAGACGAAGCCATGATCATGAAGGAACTTTACAACAACGATGTGTTCATCGATATTCCGATTACAAAAAATCACGCTGGTAACAAAATAACCGGTACCATGAAAAATCTGATGTGCATCAATTATCGCGTGAACAATCGTGCGAAAGTCCACCAGCCGAACTGGACCACGGATGTTAATGCCATCCGTCATCTGGACCAGTGTATTGTTGATTTGAACAGCGTAGTAAAAACTCATCTGTGTGTCATCGATGCCACTGAGTTTATCATCACCAATGGACCTATGGGGCCGGGAGAGGTTATAAAGCCTCAAACGGTGATCGCTGGGGTAGACCGGGTGGCCTTGGATGCCTACTGCACCACGCTTTGGGATATCAAAGCCGAAGATATTTGGGCGATCACGCATGCCCACAAGCGGGGATTGGGCAACATGAATATCAAAGACCTCTCCGTCCAGGCAACGAAGATCTAAAGCCTGTTCCCTCTCTCGAGGATCAGACTCTTAGGAGGCCCTATAATGTTTAGCTCTTCATACTCAGACAATCATTCTTTCCCGGGTTTTTCACGTCGTGATTTTGTGAAAACCATGCTGGCGGGTTCGACTCTCTCGGTAACGGCATTGAATAAACTCAATGCTTCCGTCTATCAAAGCATCACATCTCTCAATGGAAAATACATCCAGGATGAAGCACCGGACGGCAGGTATTGGGAGGTCATCCGGGACAAGTTCATGTTTCAGGATGGACTGATCATGATGAACAACGGAACCGTCGGCCCCATGCCCAAACCGGTGTTCAACACCTTAATGAAGACATTCAAAATGCAGGCAACCCATCCTGTGGATGTGTATGCCTACCTGCCTTCTCAGATCGAGGGTGTGCGCCGTGCCGTCGCGGCTTTCATCAATGCCTCACCTGATGAGGTGGCTATTGTGCGGAATACTACGGAAGGCATGAATTTTGTGGCCAATGGCTTGGACCTAAAGGAGGGCGATGAAGTGCTGCTCTCTTCCATGGAGCATCCTGGAGGAACCCATCCCTGGAAGATCAAGGAGAAGCGCTATGGGATCAAGATCACCGAGGTTCCCATCGGGCTTCCGCCCCAGAGTGTGGAGGAATTTGTGGGACAGTTTGAGGAAGCCATCACACCTCGGACTAAGATCATCAGCGTCAGCCACACCGTGTATATCTCCGGGCTGATCTCACCTATCAAGGAGCTCTGTAAGATGGCTCATTCCCAAGGAATATTGGTGGTGGCTGACGGTGCCCATGCCGTTGGGATGTTGAACCTGAATATGAAAGAGTTGGGCGTCGATTTTTATGCCACCAGCCCTTATAAATGGCTGGGGGCCCCCTGCGGTGTCGGCGTATTTTTCGTCCGTAAGGAAGCACAGGAGAAGCTCTGGCCAACCATCTGTACTTCGGGATGGGATGCAGAGGGCAGCGCTAAAAAGTATGAAACCTTGAGCCAAAGGGCGGATGCCTTGATCTTGGCCTTGGGGGAAGCGGTGAATTTTCAGAATTACATCGGGAAAGACCGGATAGAAAAGCGGGTGAAATCTCTGGCCGGAACCTTTAAACAGAAGCTTGCTGCCATTCCTGGAGCGCGGCTCCACACTTCGGAGGATCCCTACCTCAGCGGAGGCTTAACGGCCTTTTCCATCGAAGGGGTGGAACCTTTGGACATCGTGGAATATGTCCGCCAAAAATACAATATTGTGATCCGCACCGTAGGGAGCAAAGCAAAGGGGACATACGGCGTACGTGTCTCGACCCACATGTACATCAATCACCGGGAGGTCGACCTGCTTTTGGAGGGGATCGAAGCCGTGGCTGCGCGCCGCGGATAGGGACCCCCCATTCCTTGTCATGATACTGTCCAAAATTTCAATATATTTTCGAAACCCCTCAAAATATTATTCTATTTGTCTGAATAATTGCAACCTATAGCTCTCTAAAAGAGAACAATAATAAATAATATGTAACTACTAAGTGATATTGTTGGCTTGCTCTGGACGATAAACCGTTTTCCTTCCCTAGGCTGGTGACAGTTGTTTATCGGATAGTAAATTCTGTCGGTTTTGAGTATAATAATAATTTCCTCCAGCCTTAGGATAAAGGAACGAGACCATCAGTGAACTCATTGTGACTGCCGGATGCCTCACGATTTTAATTCTCTATTTTTGGCAGGAACGGATAGCCTTGAAGCGACTTGTTAAAAAAATCCCACTGCGGATATGTGTGACCGGGGCCAGAGGCAAATCCAGTGTAGTCAGATTGATCGCTGTCATCCTGCGGGAAGAAGGATTGCGCACCCGGGCAAAGACCACAGGCTCGCGGCCTGTCATGTTGCTGCCAAATGGCCGCGATGAAAAAATATCCAGGAGAGGTCCGGTTTCCATCCTGGAGCAAAAGCATATCCTAAAAGCGGCTGTGTTTCACTCGGTCCGGGCCGCTGTTTTGGAGATGATGAGTATCAGGCCGGAGTCTCTCTGGGTTGAAGCGCATAAAATGCTTCAGCCGCACCTGTTGGTATTAACAAATTTTCGCTGTGATCACCGTGAGCACTGGGGACAGACGCGGGACCATGTGGTTTCCGCCTTACAATCGGCCATTACGCCCGGCAGTACGGTATTTCTCCCGGAGGAGGAAAATTCTCCCGAGCTGCAAAAAACCGCTGAAGAGCGCGGGGTAGAGATGGTGGTGGTTCCCCCGTTGACATCAGAGGAGTTTGCCAGGATTGAAGCCGGTTTGCCTGGTCTCGAATTCGAGACCAATCCTCGGCTGGCTCTTGCGGTAGCCCAACATCTTGGCATAAATAGAGATAGTGCCTTGATGTCTCTGGGAAGGGCTGAATCCGATGCGGGCAGCCTGAGAGCTTGGCGGATGGATGAGGGTGCAGCTGAAAAAGGATGGTGCTTTGTAAACGCCTTTGCAGCCAATGATCCGGAATCCACCCGAATGGCACTGACAAAACTGAGACAAGTCCCAGCCTTGGAATATCCCCGTTTATTGGCTGTGCTCAATCTCAGATCTGACCGGAGTGATCGGACGCTGCAGTGGATCGAAGCCTTTCGTCAAAATCAATTTCCGGAGGTAGATAAGATCCTGGCAACAGGCCTCCATGCCCCTGTTTTCAGGTCAAAAATCCACCGATCTTCACCTGCGCTGGATATAGATATTCTCAAAGGGCGGACGACTGAGGAGATCATGCGAGTGCTGTCCTGCGAAGCCTCCGGGGCCCTCGTTGTGGGCATGGGAAACCTGGGTGGTGTGGGCGAGGCTATGGTTGAATACTGTCAGGTCAAAGGAACACCCTATGCTGTATGAAACCTTTTTAGTGGGCGTGGTTCTGGCTGTGCTTTATACGGAGGTAACCGATTTGTATCCAGGGGGAATCATTGTTCCTGCCTACTTTGCCCTCTATCTAAATGAGCCCCTGCGTCTTTTGGGCACAGTGCTGATTGCGGGTTTGAGCCTGCTGCTGTATCGTTTTCTTTCTCGATATTTTATCCTGTTCGGGAAGCGACGCTTTGTGATCTTTATTCTATTGGGTGCTCTGCTTTCTCAGATTTGGATCCTGGTGCTGCCACAGCTTCTGCCGTCACTTTTGGGGTTTCCCATCCTGGGCTGGATTATTCCCGGACTGCTGGCCAACAACCTGGAAAAGCAGCGCTTGCTGCCTACTTTGGCTTCGCTGTTTACGGTAGCGGTCCTGACCTACTCACTTGTCCGTGTGCTGAATTATTTCTTCCTGGGGGGAGTTTGATCAGATCTTCACAGACTGTCGTCTGGACATTTCTGCTCAGTTTGATTTTTTATGGTGCGGTTCAGATCTTTCCTTTTGAATCCCGATCCCAGCTCCAGCGAACCATGCTCCAGGCTTCCCGCCAGATGGCGCATGCGGAGATGGCATTAAAAAAATATCAGGAAGTCCTTGGTTTATCGACCGACAAAGCCATCGACATCAATGCCACCGGGTTGATCGGGATTGAGTTTTCTGAAATTACCACGTCAGTCGGTCGGTTGGAGGCCAAGCGGACCACGACCAACCCTAACCTGGCCGGACTTGTGGTTCTTTTGCTCCACCAGGCAGGTGTCTGCACGGGAGACACGATCGCGGTTGGCGCTTCGGGCTCTTTCCCGGCCCTTATCCTGGCCGTGCTGTCTGCTTCCGAGGCCATGCAGCTCAGGACACTGGTCATTCCTTCTCTGGGTGCCTCCCAGTTCGGGGCCAACCGCCCGGATTTTCATTGGCTGGTGATGCATGGCTTTCTTCTGCGTGAAGGCATTTTTTCCACGGTACCCCTAGCGGTTTCTCTTGGAGGGGAAGAAGACGTCGCAAAGAATATGCCTTCCTCTGGGCGTGCTTTTTTGAAAAACGCGATCCTTAGCAGCGGCTTTCCTTTCATCCAAGAACCGGACCTTGTGCAGAATGTTCAGCTGAGAATGAGCCTGTTTGAAAAGGGAGCTCAGGGGTCCGATATCAAAGCCTTTATCAATATTGGAGGCAGCATCTCCAACATCGGGACCGATTCGGAAGTGTTGAAACTAAGACCAGGCCTGGTGGAAGTGAAGCGGATCCCTCCGCCGGAACGGAGAGGGCTGCTCTATGCGATGGCAGCCAGGGGGATCCCTGTTATCCATTTGCTGTTTGTGCGAGGATTGGTTCAGGATTATGGTCTTCCCTATGACCCGGTGCCCCTTCCCCAGCCGGGTGAAGGTGTGATGTATCGTAACTTGGACCAGATCTCCCTTGAGTTTTTGCTGCTGTCTCTCGTCTATATCGCTCTGCTGGCCGCAGTTCTTTTCAAAGATAGGAAATTCCATTATGAGTAGAATGGGGGCGGCTTTACTTTCTTGCTTTTTCGAGAAGGTCGACGTCGATCAAATCTATTGGTCTGGCAACGTGCATTTTGTTCTGGATAAGGTCATCCAATCCTATGAAGTGCACTTTTTCGGATCCATAGTCTGCCGTCACTCTGCTCTGCCAGATTTCATGGAATTGGAATCCTTCCAGTTTTGTCAAAAGGTCGATCCTCAGTGGCTCATACCCGAGCTGCAGAATGTTGCCTTCGGTCGTCAAATCTTCCAGGGATATTGAGAGCTCTCCAAATCCAAATTCATTCAGTACGGCCAGGACGTGTTGAGCATTCTTTTCACTTGGTTCTATCAGAATATCTATGTCTTTCGTGTATCTCGGTTTTGCATAAAAGGCCACGGCGTAAGCGCCGATGATGCAGTATCTGACGTCATTTTTGTTCAATAAGCCTAAAAACTCTTCGTAATCTTTTTCCACCTTCATGGTTTTTTCCCTTGCTCAGCTTGCTGTACTCCTCACGCAGGAATTGGACTGTTTCCAGTCTTTCTGACGCGGAAAGAGCGAAATAATACGAGTCATCGAATGCTCGGGCATCGGCGAACGAAGTTGTTTTCCTAACCCAGATCTTTCGAGGCATTTGGTTATCACCCTTAAAAATAATTATATATGAATGCCGATCGCAAATAAACAGAGGAAACATAGAACCTTTTTACGGACACAAATGTTCTATCCTACGAACCAAGTCCTTGAGGAGAGAAAATGTGAGTACTTACTTAACAAAAAGGAGGCAAATCTAATGAACAACTCAGAAAATGATAAGAAAGGCATGGGGAATGCCTATCGCATCGCACAGGAACTCCTTAAGGATCGACTTAAGGAAGTCAACCCTGAAGCGTACCAAGAATTGCAGGACATCAAAGAAGCTGATGTGATCATCATCAAAGGGAGCTACGATTACATCGAAAATGTCTTGTCTATGGCAAACACTCCACACATATTGGTTAACCCTACTGAAATAGAAAGAACTTCCCTTCGCCCAGATCAAGTAATCTTCGTCAACTGCCCAGGAAAGCTTTCTCCATTGGGACTGCGTAAACTGAAAACATTCGTCTCTACTGGAGGATTTCTTTTTACGACAGATTGGGCTCTGAAACATGTCCTGGAGGAGGCATTTCCAGGATATGTGAGATATAACGAGAGAGCCACCGGAGATGAAGTCGTTAGAGTTGAAATACTGGATATCGATGATCCCTTCTTGAAGTCTTTGTTAGGCCCTAAAGACGACCCTCAGTGGTGGCTCGAGGGGAACAGCTATCCCATTCAAATACTCGACAAAGAAAAAGTCCATGTCCTCGTTTCTTCTAAGGAAATCTCGCTTGCTCTCATGGCGAAATACGATGAATTAGGTATAAAGGAATCTAATCTAGGAGACGTGGAAAGCGCCTTTACTTCGGTAGCCATGATGAATAAAATCATGTTCGACAAAAGAAAGCAGAAGAAGCAGAAAAAAAATGAAAAACAAAAAAAATAAATCTTCGCCAGAAAATCCTAAGCAGAGACACCCTGTTCGAGCCCAGATCCTCAAAGCATTAAAGGCAAGCGATAAATCAACTGTTGAACTTGAATCCATAACCGGGGAGGCCCGATACAACCTGTATCATCACTTGAATGCTCTAGAGCAAGCAGATTTTGTAGGTTGGACAATGAGAGACAACAAGACCAAGTTATACCACCTGAAAAATCCTGAAAATCCCGAAGCGACTGTCATCGTTTTTGACGAAAATGATATCAAGAGCAATAAGAAACATTGCGGAGATCGAGGGAGAAGATATCCAGGATGTCAATAATATTACAGATGCCGAGATCTGCTTTTATTATTCGCGAAAGAAGGGAAAGTAGGCATAAAAGATTTACGGCAGTTTTCTGTCTATGATCCTTTTACCTTTTTAGGATAATGTTTTACAGATGAGGTCCTCCTGGCAATTCTGAAACTTACCGTACCTTGCCAATACCTGCTGCCGCATGTACAATCAGGAAGTTTGAGGGAGAGCATCCATGGCAAAGATCAAAGTGAGTGTGGAACGGATCGACGGGCACTGTAATCTTCCCGTCCGCGTGGGGGACTATTTTACCATAGATGGCTCCAGGCTTTACGTGCCGGAAGGGAGTTATGTCTGCATCTGGGCACTGCAGAGCATGATGCCGGTTTTCCCCATATTCGGTGCCAAAGAACAGTTGGAAGAGGGGCATTGGGTGAAGACAGTCAAACATTTTTCTTGTCCCGACCCCAAAGGACTGGTTCAGTACCGTCTGGAGCTGGTCAAGGAAGGTTCCCGGGACGACATATGATCAAGGTGGATCTGAGCAAGTGCACCGGCTGCCGTCGCTGTGAGGCGGCCTGTGCATTTTTTCATACCGGACGCATCAATCCGCTCCTGGCCCGGATCAAGGTCATCCATCTTTATGAAAGCGGGATAGACGGGCCGGTGGTGTGTCAACAGTGCTTGGAGCGATATTGTTTAAAATGTCCGGAGAACGCTCTATCGCTGGGTCCACAGGGTGAAGTGATCTGTTCTCCCACCGTGTGCAATCTCTGTGGTGTATGTGAAAAAGCCTGCCCGATCGGCGCGATCGAGATATTCTCAGAGTTTGTCTACGTCTGTGACCTGTGTGGGGGGGATCCAAAATGTATTCCCGCCTGTACCGAAGGGGCCCTCCGCTTTGACCCCGACGAAAAAGATCGTGTTTCTCTCGCTGAGGTCAAGAAGGAGACCCAGGGGCAGACTCCCGTTCAGAAACGGGAGTTTTTCCTGCGAAAAACGGGACGCAAGCTCAGAGAGGGCTGGGAAGGCAAAGATGCTTAAATACGGCTACGGAGGGCGGATTCTTCGTGTCGATCTCAGCGAGCGGAGATCTCACATTGAAGAGCTGGATCCTGCTTGGGTGCGTCCTGTGATCGGCGGCCGAGCCGCCAACAGCAAACGCTTGTTTGAGGAGCTGGATCCTGCCTGTGATCCCCTGGGACCTGATAATCTATTGATCTTTGGAGTCGGGCCTTTGACAGGATCCTTGCTGCCGGCTTCCGCCTATTACACAGTGACCGCCAAATCGCCTTTGACCGGGATCCTGGGTGATTCAGCCGCAGGCGGACAGTTTGCAGCTGGTATGAAGTTCACCGGATTCGATCAGATCATCATCTCCGGGTGTTCCGATACTCTGTTATATTTGTTGATAAGCAGTGACGGCGTTGAATTTGTAGAGTGTCCGCGACTGGCCGGAAAGACCATTATCGAGACCACCACCGCCATACGCAGACACCGGAAAGACGTTTCCCTCCAGGTTGCAGCAATCGGTCCGGCGGGGGAGAATTTGGTTTTATTTTCGGCCATCGTTTCGAGTGGAAACCGGGTGAACGGCCGCACCGGGATGGGTGCGGTCATGGGATCGAAAAACCTCAAGGCTGTGGCTGTTCGCGGCTCCCGCTCCTTGGAGGTGGCTGAACCACTGCAGTATCTGTCCCTGGTGAAAAGCATCGAACATTCCATACGCAGTCACAAGGAATACCAAAAACGATATGACTTGGGTACCACCATGCTGATGCAGGATCTGAACGGAATCGGGATCCTCCCGACCCGCCACTTTCAGGAAGGTGTGTGTGATTATGTGGATCAGATCTCAGGACAGACTTTAGCGCAGCGCTTCAAGGTGAAGAATAAAGCCTGCTTCAACTGCAACCTGCACTGTTCCCGCTATTATGTGATGGCAGATTGTGAGGCGGAAGGACCGGAGTTTGAAACTCTCTGCAGCTTCACTTCTCGCTTGGGGAACGATGATCTTGCCTTCGCCTTGGAGATGAACGCCTATCTCAATCAAATGGGCTTGGATTCCATCTCGACAGCCGAAGTGATCGGCTGGATCATGGAGTGTCAGGAAAAGGACCTGATTTCTCCTGCGGATCTGGACGGTTTTCAGATAGCCTGGGGAGAAAAGGCAAAGATCCGTCAAGCCGTTGAAAAAATCACCCATCGTCAAGGCCTGGGTGACAGAATGGCCCAGGGCGCCACTCGCTTAGCCGCAGATTTTTCTACGGAAGCGCAGAAACTGGTGATGCAGGTCAAAGGGCTGGATATCATCTGTGGAGATCCCCGAGGGATCAAGGCCTATGGTCTGACCTATGCCATCGCATCCCGGGGAGGGGATCATTTGCGGGCTGAGCCTTATTTTGAGCTGACCGATCGAAAAGAAGAAGCCCGCCACCGCTTTGGCACCGAGAAAGCAGCCGACCGCTTGGCCGAGGAGGGCAAAGCGGCCTTGGTGGTTTATTCCGAAAAGATCGCCCTGCTCACCGACTGCCTCACCATGTGCAAGAACATCGGCCTGTGTATGGATGTCTTGAACCTGGAAAATATAGCCGCTTTGCTGGAAGCCGGCACGGGGATCGGCTACACACCTGAATATGTTTCGGAGTGCATGGACCAAGCTGTGAAGAGGGATTTTCAGATGAACCGTGCCTTTGGCCTGACCCGGGAGGACGACACACTTCCCGAGAGATTCCAGAAGGAGCCTCTTACTCGAGGGCCTACTCAAGGCTCTACTGTCGATATCCAAAAAATGGTGAACGAGTATTATGAGATCCATGGTTGGAAGGATGAATGAAACGCGAAACCTTTGCCTCCAACTTTGGACTGCTCATGACCATGGTAGGGGTCGCGGTCGGCTTGGGGGCGGTGTGGCGCTTTCCCTATATGGTGGGACGCTTCGGAGGGTCGGCTTTCGTCCTTTTTTACCTTGCCATCGTGATCTTTATCGGAATACCGGCCCTGATGGCGGAATGGACCCTGGGGCGGTACACACAGCGTGGTACCCTGGGAGCTTTTGAAAGGGGAGGCTTCCCTGGGGGAAAGGCCCTGGGTGTTTTCCTTTTTATCGTGGTGCTTTTTGCCACAGGATATTACTCCAATGCCGTGGGTTGGGTTGCCTTTCATGCCTTCGCCCAGCTTTTCAACGCCTTAGGCGGCAGTTTGGATCCCAGCGTGATCCTGCCTCCTCAGGGCGGATTCAACCTGACATCTCTTTTTTTGCAGCTTTTAATGACCGCACTTGTGATCCTGACATGTGGTGTGGTTTTGAGCAAAGGTCTGCGCCGGGGCATCGAGAAAACCAGCAAATGGATTGTACCGACTTTGTTTTTGATCCTGATCGTTCTTATCCTCCGCTCTGTAACCCTCCCCGGAGCTGCTGAGGGTATCCGTTGGTACATCGGGGGTTTTCGTTTTCAAGCCTTAACACCATCTGTAATGGCCGCTGCCCTGGGGATGGCATTTTTTTCTCTGTCTTTGGGCGGCACCTTCATGGTGATCTATGTGTCTTCTCTTGAGTTGTCCACTCCTATTCCCAAAAATGCCGTGTTCACGGGTATTGGTGCTTCGCTCGCCGGCCTGCTGGCCGGGTTCGCTATCTTTCCGGCCGTGTTTGCCTTTGGCCTGGAGCCGGCCTCGGGTCCAGGTTTGATCTTTGAGATCCTTCCTCAGACTTTTGCCCAAATCCCTGTAGGCTGGCTATTCGGATTTCTGTTTTTTGCCGGTCTCTTCGGCGCTGCCTATCTCTCCGATGTGGCAGCCTTTGAGGTCCTGGTAGGGGGCCTCTTGGACAACACCCGATTGCGCCGTGGTCAGGCCGTTCCGCTTTTGTGTGGTGTGGTCTTTGTCCTGGCTGTTCCCCCCATGCTCAACTACCGGATCTTTATTCCTTGGGACCTCATTTTCGGCTCCGGTATGCAGGCAGTGGGTTCGCTGCTGGCTGTGATCCCCATGGCGTGGGGTATCGATAGGACAAAGAGCCTCAAGGTCCTGTCTGAAGGCAGCAGCCGGCCTGTTCCCCTGCTGCTCTACTGGTGGCTGCGCGTAGTGATTCCGGCGGCCATCCTCTTCGTCGGGATCAATTGGCTTGTTAGCGCCATTTAGCATAGCTGTTGTGCTCCCCTAAAGGATATGCTCCCTTCGGAAAAACCTAGTTTCCACTAGGAATTGGGCTCACGTTAACATTGCAGACCATGGGCGAATAGGGGGCGATCATTCGTAGCGGATGCGGTCTGCTGAAGCTTGGGAGGGATC
>JAUWSR010000273.1 GCA_030609975.1 Acidobacteriota bacterium
AATTCATCCGCGAAGTGACCGGGATTGGCCAGCAGCCTCTGGTAAGTCTCCTCGGAAAGCAAATCGATCACATGAGCGTCGGGAAAGGTGCCTCTAAGCCATGTACTCTTTCCCGACCCGCGTGGACCCAAAAGAAAAAAGCTTTGTTCCGGTGCCTTTATGATACGGTTTAGAATCATTTGATAACCTTATCGTCATTTTTTGTTGAAATATGACGACAAGATAAACAAATATCCCACATATGTCAAGCTGAATATCACCTTGTCCAGTCTGAAGCTGGCGGACTTCTGGCATGGCGGGAATTCCTTGGTGGATCTCCTCTTGACATGTTATGAGTTTATTGCTAGACTAGTCTTAGACTAGTCTGAGGAGATCACGATGGATAGTGTTGGTGCCTATGAAGCCAAAACCCATTTGCCAAAGCTTTTGGAGCGTGTTACGAGGGGAGAACGTATTACTATCACTAAGCATGGAATTCCTGTCGCTGTCCTCCAATCCCCTGGTCCTGAGGACACTATGGATAAAAAGACCGTGATTTCGGAAATTCGCGAGTTTCAAAAAAAACACAGCCTTGGGGATATGTCCCTTAAAGAAATGATCGTGGAAGGGCGGCGTTAATGGCTAAAGGTTTTGTTGTTGATAATTCTGTGGTTATGTCCTGGTGTTTTAAAGAGGAAGTAAATTCCTACTCGAATGCAGTTCTAGATAGTTTTGCTGAGTTTTCTGCTTTTGTCCCCTCAATTTGGCCTCAAGAAGTTGTGAACGTTTTATTGGTGGCTGAGCGTCGGAAATGCTTGAGTGAGAAAGACAGTGTTTACTTCATCCGTTTACTGCAGCAGCTCCCCATTTTTGTTGAATACGAAAGACCTCAAGGTGTAATGAAAGATATCCTGGGGTTGGCACGTGTTCATAGACTTTCAAGTTATGATGCATCCTATTTGGATTTAGCTATGAAAAAAAACCTGTCTTTAGCCACCCTAGATAAAATGATGAGGAAGGCAGCCAAAGCAGTGAATGTGAAAATATTTGAACCATCCTGACCGTTCTTGAGATTGAACTTAGGCGTTAGATGGGTTATGATGACATCGAGGAGAAACGGCTATGATAGACCCGCAACTGTTTGAGATCTTGGCGTGTCCCGTATGCAAGACGGATGTTAAACTTACCGAGGACGAAAAAGGCCTAAAATGCGTCCAATGCCACCGAGTCTATCCCATAAAAGACGACATTCCCGTCATGCTCGTCGATGAGGCCACCATTGACTCCGACAAAGCCAGCAAAGATTGACCCTGCCTCGGTAAAAAAAATCCTGCTCATCCGTTTCCGCCGGATCGGAGACGTGGTCATGACTACCCCCGCCCTTACGGCTCTAAGACAAGATTTCCCGGATGCCCATATCACGTATGTGGTGGAGACGCCCTACCGAGATTTGGTGGAAGGACATCCTGCTTTGGATGAGGTCTTCGTCCTCCCTCGCAAACCCGGCAATCGGGAATTCTTGGCATACATCTGGCAGCTGCGCCGGGAGCGCTATGATGTGCTGATCGATTTTCATGGCGGCCCGCGCGCTTTCCTTCTCAGCCTGTTTACCCGCGCCCGAATTAAGATCGGCTACAAGATCAAATATAAACGTTTTGCCTATGATATCCGTGTGCCCCGTGAACCGGAGCAGGGATACTGGCATTCCGTAGAAAACCATTTCCAGATGGTGAAAGCCCTGAACGAAAATACCGGCGCCATCCCGGCCCTCAGTCTCCCGCCGGTAAAGGAATCAGAAAAAGATAATGTAGATCAGTATCTCTCTCAATTTCATCTTCAAGGCCGCCCCTTTCTCGTTCTGCATATAGGAGCCGGCAACCGGTTCCGGGACTGGGGGGAGGATAATCTGGGTTTGCTCCTGCAAAACTTCGCCCAGATCCAGGACACAGCGGTAGTGCTCATCGGGGGACCCGAAGACCTTGAGAAAGAAAAGAGACTCTTGGCAGTCGACCAAGTCCGGCTGTTTTCATTGGTGGCCAAGTTAGGTTTAAGAGAGGTCAAGGAGCTGATCTCGCGGGCCGTGCTTTTTGTCGGCCCGGACAGCGGCCCCATGCATATCGCAGCCACCACCTCGACCCCTATCGTGGCATATTTCGGGCCGACTCTGCCGGCCAACTTCGCGCCCTGGCAGGCCAAGGCCCTGCTGCTGGAGAAAGATTTCGACTGCCGCCCTTGCCCCCAGCGAGATTGCCTGCACCAAGATTTCCGCTGCCTCCAGAGCATCACTCCTGAAGACGTCACTCGAGCGGTTCTATCCCTCCTCCAACCCTCCTCACAACATTTTTCGTAAAAGATGTAAACATGCGGAGTTCCGCAGAGCCGAGAAAAACAGAGAGGGAATGGCGTTAAAATCTGACTAGAGCGAAGCCATCCCCAAATTCTGGTATCATCACGGAATTAAGGATGCTTATCACCGCAGGAGTTTTTTGCAAAAAAAATTGGGGGTCTGTTATAATATCCCCCTATGACCGCGCGGCCGGGAGATAAATATGACGCTCAGTAAATTGCTGCCTCTTGCTCTTTCCCTATTTCTCCTTGCCTCTATGGTCTCAATCTCTGCAAGTCAGATCTTCTTGGGCCTGGCCTTTCTATTCTGGCTGATTCAGTTATTTCGCAGCAAACAGAAACCCGGTTTCCCGGGATTTTTTTGGGCCCTGTTGGCCTTTGCCCTGCTCACGCTGATCTCCTGTGTCATGTCGGACAATCCGGCGGTAAGTTTCCATGACAGCCGCTCGCTTTTGATCCTCCTGATCGTTCCCTTGGTCTACTCCGCCTTCCAACAGAAAAAGCAGATCCGTCTGGCCAACCTGGGACTTCTGGCTTCAGCCTTTATCAGTATCTCCTATTCCTTTGTCTACTTCCTGGTCAAAGCCGCCCCTGGGGAACGCATTGCGGGATTTATGGGGCACTACATGACTCAAGCAGGTCTACTGATACTGATCTGCGCTTTGGCATTGAGTATGTTCTTCTTTACTCAGGGTAAAATGAGATACCTTTGGGGGATTGGCTTTGTGCTGGCTGCTGCCGGGTCTCTGCTGACCATCACCCGCAGCGCCTGGATCGGCATCGTGGTCGTTGTTTTTGTTATCTTGCTGTTGTACAAGCCCAAAGCCTTGATCCTGGTTCCCGTAGTTGTGCTTGTTGTCTATTTTCTCAGCCCCCAACCGGTGAAAAGACGGGCCATGAGCATTTTTGACACCAAGGTAACCAGCAATAAGCTGCGGATTGAATACTTTGGGGCCGGTTTGAAGATCATCCGGGACTACCCCGTTTTCGGCACCGGGCCCAACACCGTCCATGTGATCTTCCAGAGGCCTCAGTACGGGCTTTCTGAGGAAGCGCGTGATAATGTTCATCTGCACAACAACTTCATTCAGATCGCAGCCGAACGCGGGATCCCTACAATGCTGGCGTGGGTAGCATTTCTTGCTTGGACCTTGATCGCCCTGGCCAAACAGCTTAAAAACAAAGACCCCTCGCAACGGCCCTATTCTGCTGCGGCTCTGGCCGCACTTCTGGGAATGGTGGTTGCCGGCTTGTTTGAATACAATTTCGGAGATTCCGAAGTGGTGACCCTTTTCCTCTATCTGCTCACCCTTCCCTTTGCTTGGGAGTTTCTCTCAAAATCACACGCCTCAGAAAAATCATGATACGACGGAAAAAGCAGAGGATCATAAAGCTAACCCTTGGGTTTCTTATACTGTACCTTCTCTGGTCAGGCTTTCTTTTTCTGCGCTATTCTTCTCCTAAACCATCACATGCGGCGCCCAACCCGCTGGAGATCGTCGGGATCTATCATGTCCACAGCACTTTTTCGGATGGTACCAAAACACCGGAGAAAATCGCGAATATTGCCGCCGGGCAGGATCTCGATTTTTTCATTCTGACCGACCACGGACGTCCCAATTTCGATTCACTCGCCAGTGAGGGATGGCAGCAGGGCGTCCTTTTACTGGCTGGGTCCGAACTCTCGGTCAACCGGGGACACCTGGTGGGATTGGGATTCGAGACTCCCTTACAGCCTTTTTCACAGACAGCTGAGCTGGCCGCTGCCCAAATAGCCCAGGCCCAGGGATTCACGGTCATCGCCCATCCCTATTCCAAGGTTCACTGGACCTGGGGGAAATACGCCGGTTACTCGGGAATCGAGATCATTTCAACCGACACGATCCTGCGGAAAAACTTCATCCGGCTTTTGCCGATCCTGCCGCTGATTCCCCTCAAGCCCCGCATACCGGTTTTGAAGCTCCTGCAGCACCCTTCAAGAAACCTCCGAAAGTGGGATGAGCTCTGCCGGGAGTTCCCCATCTATGGGTTTTACAGTTGTGATGCGCACCTCTGGTACGGTCCTCTCTTCTCCAGCTTGCGGCTGCATGTGCTTTTAGACAGCGCCCTTCCCGAAGACTTCACAGAAGCACGAAAGACGGTGTATGCAGCTATTAAGCGAGGCCGGTTTTTCAACGCCGTGGATGCAGCTGCGCCCTCGCAGGGGTTCCGCTTTTGGGGACAGGGACAAGACGGCTCCATAGACATGGGGGGCACAACCTCCCAGCTGCCCTTGCTCCTCCAAATTCAAGCCCCTCCCGCGTTGGCTCGTGAAGTGCGCCTGTTACAAGATGGCCGGATCATCCAATGCACCACGGAAGAAAGGATTTCTTTCGAGGCCACTCAGACAGGGACTTACCGCGTAGAGATCTACCTGCGCGAACCGACTCCCATGACTCAAGACTGTCCTTGGATCCTTTCAAATCCCATTTTCATAAGGAAGAATTAAACATGGAAAACAGTGATCCCCGTAAACTCTTGGATATTATCGATTCCTTCCCGGAACGAAAGATGTTGGTCCTGGGCGACCTCATGTTGGACAGATATCTCTGGGGGCAGGTCGATCGGATCTCTCCGGAGGCACCGGTCCCGGTGGTCAAGGTTCAGAAGGAATCCATGAATCTGGGCGGCGCCGGTAATGTGTGTTTTAATCTGGTGAGTCTGGGAGCGTCCGCAGTCTTGGTAGGTGTGGTGGGAAGAGATGAAGCCGGCCAATGGATCCGTG
>JAUWSR010000032.1 GCA_030609975.1 Acidobacteriota bacterium
CAATTCAGCATCCAAAACCATTCCTTTGACCTGCCGGCAGCCCCATTCCTGCTCCTGTCCCTTCTCCTGTTCCTGCTTTTGTACAGTGGGTGGGCCCTCTTTTCCAAGTTATCGGCAGCGCAGTTTTCCCTGGATTACGCCCACACTCTGAACCGCACTCTCTGGACCTTTGCGCCGGTCTTGTTTTTGCTGCTTATTCCGGCCGTGAGCTCCTTTTATCTGGACAGGAATGACCTCAGTCTTCGCCTGCGGCTTTTGGGGATCGCCCTTTTTTTTGCCTTTTTGTATCTGAACGCAGCCAATCTGCGCCTTTGGAGCCGGGATTCGTGCCCGATCTTTCAGATTATCCCGAAAATTGTTTCTCTCTCTACTCGCCATAAACTGATCCTGCTCTTCGCTGTATCGCTGTTGGTTTACAATGCGGGGTCTGCCCTGTTGCTGTATGAGGGCATCACGCTCTCCGGTGACGAGCCGCACTACCTTATCATCTCCCAGAGCCTGCTGCAGGACGGCGATTTTGATCTTTCCAACAACTACGCTGCCAGGGATTACCGGAAGTACATGCCGCCCACAACCCGTTTGTCCCCTCATGTGGCCCCGCGCACACGAGGCCGCTACTCATTCCACTCCCCGGGCCTTTCCATTCTGCTGCTGCCATTTTACAGCCTGGGCTCCCTGTTCGGCGGGAAACTCCAGCTTTTTTGTGTCCGGTTCGGGATGAGCCTCTTTGGCGCGCTTCTCGGTCTCCAGGTCTTTCTCTATGCCTGCCAGGAGTGGAAAAAGGAAAAATTGGCCCTGGGGCTCTGGGCTGTGTTCAGTTTTTCATCCCCCATATTTTTTTATTCGCTCCACATATACCCGGAGATCGTCATTGCCCTGTTTTCCCTGTATATTTTTCGCCGGCTCCGTTTTTCCTCAAACCTTTCCCAAGTTTCCCTGCTTTTTATGGGGATGCTGCTAGCCTGCTTCATTTGGCTCCATGCGGTCAAATACACGTTCATTTTGATTCCCTTGTTTCTTTACAGCGTGTGGGTGCTGTTGCGTACGCATAAGGTCGGATGGAAGATCGTCACCTTTCTGGCTTTCCCGGTCGGCCTTACACTTCTGCATCTGGTTTTTTCCCACAGCTATTACGGTTCCTTATCCATATTTTCTGTTTCCCTGAAAGGCGCCACCACCGCCAGTGAATCCGCTGCCTACCTGAAAACCATATTCTCGGAGTTTTCTTTTCGTGCAAGGTGGGAAACACTGGCCGGATATTTCTTTGACCAACGGGACGGGCTGCTCTTATATGCACCCCTCTATTTCTTTGCCTTTCTGGGGATGGTGGAGATGATACGGCACAAACGCCGAGATTTTTTTGTGCTGCTTCTTCTATCCGCGCCCTACATTCTCTTCCATGCCTTTTTGACCCAGCGGACCTCTTTTGCCCCGCATGCCAGGCCCCTGGTGGCGGTTTTCTGGGTGGCAGCCATTTTATTGGGGGCTTTTCTGGCTTTCGGTGTGAAAAAATATGCCAAACGTCTTTTCAGTCTGGCGGTATCCATCAGCCTGCTTCTGGTCTATCTTCTGCTGCGAGATCCCTGGGCCCTGTACCAGCCCACCACCTTCGGTGAAGGCGAGCGGGCGGGAAGCCTGTTTGCTTCTTTGAGTAATATGTATTTTTACCTGCCGGATTTTCTTCCCTCCTTCCTGAAGATCTATGATTCCCATTGGTTCCCCAACTATGTGTGGCTGGGAGCCCTGGTGCTTTTTATCGCCGCCTATGTTCTCTGGAAGAGGCGCAGCCCTGACCCGGGATTTTTTCGCCAGGTCACAGCCGTCTTTCTGGGGTTGAGTCTATTTTTTGTCTGGATCGTGCTTTTCCCCCGCACAACCCTGCTTCACCCAGTCAACACTACGTACCCGGCCCGGCAGAAGCTGACCTTTTACGCCTTGGGCCGTGTTGCCCGTATGACCGAACCGGGCCGATTCCGCATCACAGCGGATAAACGCGCCTATGTGTTCCACTTCACGTCTTGGCGGAAGATCAATACCCTGGATCTGGAGTTCGGTTCTGAGCAGGGTGATTATTATGTGGAGGTCTATCTTTTCGACCAAGAGGTTTTTAAGGGGGAAACATCCCGGGACATAAAAACTTTGAACCTGATCGAACCTGATTCCTATGGGTATAAAAAAGCCCATTTGTACCGTGTCAGCATTTATTTAGAGCGAAGATCAGCCGTTTCGATCATCCAAAACCCCTTCTTTTTTTCCATAACTCCCAGATGACCTGATCCGGGCTAAAAGTATCCCAATGATTTCAGGCGCTCGCTCAACTGCTGCAGGAAGCCCTTTTTGCCCTGTTTGAATTCAAGGCCCCGGATGAGTTTCATGAAGGCGATAGCAGTCTGGGGCCGGCTTTCAATGATATTGCTTTTTTCATAAGGATCCACGGACAGATCGAACAATTCGTCGGTAAAGTCCGGGGGAGCAAAGATAAATCCGGACAGATCGTCCGCTGTCATTTTTTGGTTGAAAATGTATTTATAGTTTCCTCTGATCAAAGAGATCCTGGCGGGGATGCCGTTTCTCAGGGCCCGGGGTGCCAGATAGGCGGTCACCACCCTGTCGGGAGCGGTTTTTTTCTTCACGGCATCCAACAGAGAGACCCCGTCTATAGGGATGTCCACTTTCCGTTCCACCTGAAAAAGATCCAGAATTGTGGGAAGGATATCCACAATGGAAACCACCTCGCTTACCCTCGTGCCGGCATTCCGGTTTTGCGGGAACTTGACGATCAGAGGAATATTGATCAGCTCATTGTACAGGGAATGGCCGTGCTCCCAGGCGCCGTGGTCAAGGAACTCTTCTCCATGGTCAGAAAGAAAAATGATCAATGAGTTTTCATACAACCCTCGTGCCTTTAAAAAACGGATGAATTCTCCGAATCTGTGATCAAAGGTATAACAGGCCGCATCGTAGACTTTTTCGATCTGCTGCCTTTCTTCCTCCGGGACGGATTTGTACAATTCCCTGCCGTATTTGATGAACCTGAGGGAATCGAACCGGTACAAATCAAAGCCTTCGGCATAATACTGCTGAGCCAGCTCGATCTCTGGATTATAAGGATTATGGACCTGGTATGTGTGGAGGAAAAACAAGGCAGAGCCACTCTGTTCATTTTCCACCAGTTTCCTGGCTTTTTCAAAAAGCAGATGGGATGCCTGGTTGTTCACCGCGTCTGCGTAGTTCTCTTCATACACATCAAACCCACGATGGAATCCAAAATCACCGGAAACCAGATGATCTCCGTTCAGGCAGTAGGTCACAAATTTTTCCTGGATTGTTTCAAACAGGATGGGAATTTCTTGTGGCAGCAGGGCATTCCCGTAATTGACATTGTGCGCATTGGGGAACAACCCGGTAAACAGCGACATAAAGGCCGGTGTGGTCCATGAGCTGGTCGAAAATGCCAGATCGAAAACCACGGCATCCCGGGAAAAGCTGTCTATGTTGACAGAACAGTCACTGGCTGGATTGTAGGCGCCGACTCGGTCTTTCCTCAAGGTGTCTGCAGCAATGATGAAGATGTAGTTTTTTCTCTTGTTATCCTGTGCTTTGTAAAACACCGGATCGCTGATGAATCCAAATCCTGCATTTTTCAAAAAAAATTCCAGGGTGTCCTCTTTCTGGAGCTCAAAGGAAATCCGATAGTGTTCAATGCTGTTCCTGCTTCCCAGACGGGTTCTTTTTATCTCTCCAGTCTTCCCGGGTCTGAGCTGGCGGACATAAGCCTTCAATTCTCTGCCGGTCTCTGGTTCGAGCAGCAGGGAAAATTCAGCGATGTATTTTCCCTGCAGCCGGGGCATGATAACTATGGAATGCGGCTCCTGTGCTGTGCCGTCGAGCGAAACCGCGGTTCCTGTGTACGTGTGTTTCCCCTCTTTGGTCTTTAGCATGACCGTAGAGCCCAGGAGATCGAGCTGGTAACGGCGGGAGGGACTATTTTCCAAGAAACGTTTTGTCCTGGGGATGAGCTGCACCCGGACGAGGTCGTCCTTTTTAAAAAGATCCACAGAAAAAACCAACAACATCAACAGGATAGCGAAAATCAGTGCGATTCCAGTTTTATATTTCACCGTCGTTACCTAACCTGAATAATCCCAATGTCGATATTTCATGTAACATATTTAGTATCAATGTATTACATGCTATTTTTCGCTGAGCATACAAGAAACTTTGTTTTCCCATTGTTATGTTCTTTTATAATCGGCATTTTTTACCTTTCAGGCGAGCTCTCCATAATACCCGGGTGGGCGGGAGGTCGCTTCGTTGCAAAGGATTTGCGGTAGATAACTACAGCTGCATCCTTTGCGTCTTGCATCTACAGCAAGCTCAACTCGTGAATAATCCAGGCTAATTAAACTCAAAAATGTATTGTGCTCATTATACCATTCCATACAACCGAATCCAGGGGCCTCAAGACCTGGCCTTTTCAGTAGTTGACTTGGAGGAGGCAGAGGCCTTTGGCGGGGGCGGTGGGGGTGGAGAGGCTGCGTTTATTCTGTTTGAAGAGAGCTTCGATCTCTTGAGGTTCCAGGCGGCCCTTCCCGACCTCCAGGAGAGTTCCCACCATGGTTCGGACCATGTATTTGAGAAAACCCGTAGCCTCCACGGTATAGATGATCTCGCCTTTGTGCTTTTTTATTTCGGAACGAAAAACGCGCCTGACAGGGTGGAGCAGCCGGTTGGAAGAAAACGTGGAAAAATCCGCCTCCCGGACAAAAAGGGACGCAGCCTCCTGCATATTTTTAAGATCGAGCGGAAGAGGCCAGTGAAGAACGTAACGGACTACAAAGGGACTGACTGAAGCCTGGTTGCAGATGCGGTACTGATAAATTTTTGACTGGGCCGATCTGAGGGCATGGAAACTCTTATCCGTTCGGGTTAAGGAGGTGACACGAATGTCCTGAGGGAGTTGGCCGTTGAGAGCTCTCAGGAGATCTGCATCATCCAGGTTGAGGCGGGCGCGAAAATGAGCAGCCTGGCCCAGCGCATGAACGCCTGCATCCGTGCGACCGGCCCCCATAACCGGGATCCTTTGGGATTGGAATCTGAAGAGCACATCTTCCAGCACTCCCTGCACGGTTTTTTTCTGAGGCTGTTTCTGCCATCCATGGTAATTCGTACCGTCATAACTCAGGACGATTTTATAGGTATGCAGCATTATTTTTTCGCTTTGTTTCTCATATCCGAACCCGGAATTCTCAACGAATTAGAGGATAGAAATCCTTAAGGGCATGGTCAACGGCCTCGGTGGGTGTTTCAACCGGGATGATTCCTTCGATTTCCCAGGTCCCCAGCCCAACGATCTTTTTTCCATAAACACGGGCATAGGCGATCTCTGAAAGTGTTCCGAATTCACCGTCGATGGCGATCAGGACATCTGAGTTCATGACCACCAGGTTGTTCCGTGAAAAACCCATGCCTGTGGCTACGGCCATGTCTATATAGGGATTGGCATCCTGAGGGGAATTGCCGGGAAGGATCCCGAGGCTGAATCCTCCGGCCTCTCGCACTCCCCGAGCGGCTGCTTCCATGACACCACTCAAGCCTCCACATACCAGGATGGCTCCTTTTTCTGCGATGAGACGGCCGACTTCCAGAGCCAGTTTACGGTATTTTGTCTGAGGGCGGGCGCCTCCGATCACTCCAATTCGGATTCTTTTTTGGATTTCCATTCACGTTTCCTCATAAATTCTAACCTGGATTATTCACGAGATGACATTTTATATGAATAAGTCAGGTTACGGGGATATTATAATAGACGTATGAAAAGTTCAATTTTTCTTATGTTGAACCGGTGCTACAAATAGATTACAATGCCAGATTGAGGTCGAAACCATGGCAGCGAAGCCAGCAAAAACTGTGTTAATCCTTTTATTTCTTACACTTAGTTTTTGCTCTCGGCCCAACGAGCAGGAATTTCGGAGTTATCGTTTTCTGGAACATTTGGGCATGGCAGAGGTCATCAGAACACCTTTAAACCACCAGGAATCAACCTCTCAAAACACGGAATATCTTTATCCCTTTGATTCCTATCCTCTCCCTGGATTAGGCCAGGACCAGAATCCCCTCAAGCTAAAACGCAAGCTCAAAATGGGTGGCACGGAGAGGAATATTTTGTTTTCTCCCCCGGATAGCGAATATACATTTACCTTGGATTTTCCCGAGAACTGTTTACTCGAATTCGGGATGGGTATCCAGTATACTGAAAAGTCTGAAAAAATTTCCCCAACTGACAAAGAAGGAGCTTCCTTCATTATTTCTGTAGAAATGCGGGGGAGAGAAAAATCCATCTTCCAGGAATATATGGTATCACCGGACCATCAGGGAGAGACGCTTTTTGAATTCGAACGTCATACTATTGAGCTTATACATCCAGGGGTAGGTGCCCGTATTACCCTCAGGGTTGAGGGAGACAGCGGGCTCAAGTGTTTCTGGACCAACCCCGTGATCTATCCCAAAGGCCGCATTGGCCGGAATGTTATCCTGATCTCGGTGGATACACTGCGTGCCGATCATCTGGGCTGCTATGGGTATGAACGTGAGACCAGCCCCCACGTCGATGCTTTGGCCGCTGACAGCGCTCTTTTTTCCAATGCCTACGCCTCCTCTCCTTGGACACTGCCTTCACATGTGGCTGTGTTTACGGCTCGGCATGGGGTGCATCACCAGGTTTATCATGAAGACGAAAGCATGAACCCTGAGATGACCACCCTGGCTGAGGTCTTTGCCTCTCAGCAGTATGCCTGCGCGGCTTTTACGGGTGGGGGATTCGTGAGCCCGGTCTACGGATTTTCCCAAGGATTTGACACCTATGATGTGGGAGTGGGAGGGGTATTTCATCAAGATTCAGCTGAACGTGTGTTCCAGGCTGCCTCAGATTGGCTTGACCGTCATCTCGATCGGGATTTTTTTCTGTTCCTGCATACCTATCAAACGCACAGCCCCTATGCCTGCCCTCCACCCTACAAGGTGATGTTTCTGAACGATGATTCTCTTTTCGGGAATGTCGATCTGATCCATCATTTGGGAGGGAAAGAAAACCTCTTTAGAGAAATTCCGGAACCGGAACGCCAGAATATCATCGATCTGTATGATGGCGAGATCCGCTACACGGATGAAAAACTTATCGGCCCCCTTCTCTCCAAACTCAAGGAAACAGATCTTTATGACAGGACACTGATCGTTTTTATCAGTGATCATGGAGAGGAGTTCTTTGACCATGGCGGATGGGGACATGGCCACAATCTGTATGATGAGTCTTTGAAAGTTCCCCTTATTATAAAATTTCCGGACTCTTTATTCAGAGCGGAAAAATGTGAGAATGTCGTCTCTTTGGTTGACCTGATGCCGACGATAATGGAAGTGATGGGGCTGAAGCTTCCTGAGGAGGAGCTCGATGGACAGAGTCTTATTCCTCTTCTCACTGGCGATGAAAAGCAGGACAGAACCTTTCTGGCGGATGTGGGCAGCAATGTTTTGGATTTCCATATCCCCCAGAAGATCGCAACCAATCGTGGACGGGAGAAATTGATCCTGAGCCAAAGATTCAGCCCGGATGACCTGAACTTTTTTAGTCATCCTCCCCCCCCGGCCGGTCCGGTGGAGCTGTACGATCTCTTGCTCGATCCCTTAGAGCGGAAAAATCTTGCCGACCAAAAACCGAAACTTTCCGCCCAGATCATCCGCTGGGTCAATGATCTTTATGCCCAGGCTAAAAAAACTCAGGTCAGCAAGATCCAGATAGACGAGAGTGTGAAGGAACAGCTCAAAGCTTTGGGATACATAAAATAAAAAGGATAGAAAACCATGGACGATTCCTTGGAAATTAAATGTTTATCTGCCGAGATCCAGAAGAAAATTCTGAACAAGATCGAGCAGGCGATCGCCGGGAAGATCAAAGAGGGGCTGCTTAAAGAGAAGGACGTACGTGAGATCGAGGAAATGAAGCTGCGGCCACTGCTTGACATCCAGGATGTGCAGAGCGTCTATGAGGATTTTATGTATAGGAACAGGGAAGAGTAGGGGGATATTATGACGGACAACAGAGACAACAAGAATAAAGCGGAAATGGATATCCGAATTGACTATGACAATGTGGATGTAAAGGATATCATGTCTCAGATCCAGGACAGGATTGCCGCTCAGGCCGAAGCCCCCTCTGAAAAAGAAAATAAGAAGGAGGAGCCAGTGCGCTCCTTGTCTATGCCTGAGCTTCCGGACCCGCAGCCAACTCGGGTCCCCATCTCTAAATCCAAACGGATTTTGCTGAAACTGATGCGCCCGTTTACTCCCTTAATAAAACTTCTGATCCTGCCCGTGCAGCATGAATTCATGGAAAGTGTATATCGACTCGATTTCACCAACAAGCGCTTGGATCATCTCAATCAGAAAATGGAACAGGTCTTGGAAAGCTTGAGCGGTGAGCTTTACCGGTCAACCGATCATTTGAGCACCAAGATCGATGAGTATAACGACGCCCTGAATTTGAGGCTGGATCTGGCTTTTCATGACCTGGGGAAAGCCATGGAGTACACCAAACTCCTGCACAGTCTTTCCCATAACCTGGTGGTTGAGATGAGCAAGCTCAAGATCGAAGAAGAGGACATGAAAATCAAGGCCCGTATACTGGAAAAAGATTTTGAGTTTTTGAACAATAGAGAAAGAGCACTGGAGAAACAGGTCTTTAAATGAAGATAGCTTTTGTGGTCCAGCGCTACGGTTTAGAGATCAACGGAGGCGCGGAGCTCCACTGCCGTTGGATCGCTGAGCACATGTGTAAGTACTGGGAGGTCGAGGTATTGACCACGCAGGCCTTGGATTACATCACCTGGAGAAACCACTATTCCCGGAGCGAAGATAGCCTTAATGGAGTCTTGATCAAACGTTTTCCCGTGTCCAAATCCCGGGACCCGGAGAGGTTTGGGAAGCTCCAGAACCGAATCCTGGATAATGAGCACACCTTCGAGGATGAGCTCAAGTGGCTGGAGGAGGAAGGCCCTTATTCTCCTTTGCTTATTCAATACATCCAGGAGAACCAGAAAGATTACGATTACCTGTTTTTTTTCAGTTACCGCTACTATCACTCTTACTGGGGAATTCAGGCTGTGCCCCAGAAGAGCATCCTGGTTCCTACGGCTGAAAATGATGACATCATCCGCTTGCATCTGTTCAAAGAGTTATTCCGGAAACCCCGGGGATTTGTGTATAACTCGGAGGAAGAGCGGCAGATGATCCAGGAACTTGCACATAACGGGGATGTCCCTGGAGAAGTTGTGGGCGTAGGGACGGAGATCCCGGATCAATTCGCTGCGGACGGATTCCATGAAAAATACGGGATCGAAGGAGAGTATCTGGTTTACATCGGCCGTATCGATCAGAACAAGGGATGTGATGAGCTCTTTCAGTTTTTTCTGCAGTACAAACGGGAAACGGGAGCTGAGATCAAGCTGCTATTGATAGGCAGCTCGATCCTCAAGATCCCTGTTCATCCGGATCTTATTTATCTTGGATTTTTAAATGAAGAGGAGAAATTTGCGGCCCTTCAGGGAGCCCTTTTACTTTGTATGCCCTCCTTTTTCGAGAGCCTTTCCATGGTTGCTCTGGAAGCTTGGGCTCTGGGGCGTCCGGTTCTGGCCAATGCCCGCTGTGATGTTCTCAAGGGACAGTGTGACCGAAGCCAGGCCGGGCTATATTATTCTGACTACTCTCAATTCAAGCAGGCCCTGGAGCTCCTGCTCGCAGATTCAGAGCTTAGGGAGAGAATGGGCCAAAACGGCCGGCAGTATTTTCAGCAGCGATACACATGGAGTGTCATCGAACAAAAATATTTGGCCCTGGTAAGACAGTTGAACAAGGAGTCCTAGTGGAGATCCATCAATTTGCCACCTCTCTCACCTATGGTGATGCCATCTCCAACGAAATGCTGGAGATCCAGAAGGTTCTGCGGGAAAGGGGGCACAACTCTGAGATCTTCATCCGTTTTTATGATCCCAAGATGGCGAGTCTGATCCATGATTATCGGGAATATCCCCGCTTCAGCTCCAAGGAGAATATCGTTATCTTCCATTTTTCCATCGGCTCTCCGGTTTCCAAGCTCTTCTTTCGCGTCCCGGATAAAAAGATCATGATCTACCACAATATCACTCCCCACTCTTTTTTCCTGGATTATCACCGCATCCTCACACGGGAGTGTTATAAGGGACGTCTTGAGATCGATCTGTTTACGGAGAAAGTGGATCTGGCGCTGGGAGATTCCGAGTATAATCGTCAGGAACTGGAGAGAGTCGGCTACCAGGAAACAGGCGTGCTCCCCTTGATGTTGGACTTCGACAAATTCGACCGGCCGGGCGACCCTGTCATTCCCCGAATGTATGCCGGCGATAAATGGACCCTGCTGTTTGTGGGCCGTGTTATTCCAAATAAAAAATTTGAAGACATCATCAAGTGTTATTATTTTTATAAAAAATACTTCAATTCCGATTCTCAGCTTATCCTCGCGGGCGACTACCGTGGGATGGAACGGTACCTCGCCTCACTTCAGGAACTGGTGGAGGAGCTGCAGCTCAAAGATGTGGTTTTTACCGGACATGTGACTTTCTCGGAGCTGGTTTCCTACTACGACCTGGCGGATGTTTACCTGAGCATGAGTGAGCACGAGGGATTTGGGGTGCCCTTGTTGGAGGCCTTCCATAAACGTATTCCGGTTGTAGCCTATGCCGCGGGAGCGGTCGCAGAAACGATGAATGAGGGTGGCATCTTGTTTCATAAAAAGGATTGCTTCCAGATGGCGGCAGTTTTGGACCAGCTCCAACAGGACCAGGATTTCTATGAACAGGTGACCTCAGGGCAGAACAAGGCTTTGGGAAAATATGCTCCTCAGAATGTCAGCCGGATCCTATTCGAATTCATCGAGAGGTTAAACCAAGAATGAGAGTCGACCAACTCGTGCCGGCCTTCCATCAGGGAGATGCGATCGGGGATACGGCTTTTTTTATGAAAAAGTTTTTTCTCTCCCAGGGTTTCCAATCCGAGATCTACTGTCTTGACCATGATCCTGAGCTTAAATCAGAATCAAGACCATTTGCGGAATTCCCATCTCCGGGATCAAAAGATGTAACCATCCTGCATTTTGCCCTGCCCTCTCCTCTTGGCCCTGCTTTCCAAAAAATGGACAGCAAGAGGATTCTCATCTATCACAACATCACCCCAGCGGCGTTTTTTGAAGATTTCAGTTCAGAGCTGGTGCGTATATCTAAACTGGGAAGAGAGGAACTTATTTCTTTGGTCCCACATGTAGACCTGGCGCTGGCCGATTCCGAGTACAATCGCCAGGAACTGCTCACTGCAGGCTTTGGAAATACTGCGGTTTTCCCTTTGTTTGTTGATTTCAGCAAATACACTAGACCTGAAAACCGATTCGTTTACGATCTATTCCGGGATGACCGCCTCAATATCCTCTTTGTGGGAAGGATCGTTCCTAACAAGAGGATCGATGAACTTATCAAAGTTGTATTTTATTACAAAAAATACATCTCCCCCTTGGTGCGGCTTATCGTCGTTGGAAAAACCACCTCCCTTCCGAAATATTACGATGCTTTGATGCTTTTGGCTGATGAATTTTACCTTAAGCCGGATGAGATCTGTTTTACGGGCCACATCCCGGACGAGGAGATGTACGCCCTTTATCAGGCCTCAGATGTTTTCCTTTCACTAAGCGAGCACGAAGGATTTGGGCTTCCTTTCCTCGAGAGTATGGTGTTTAATCTTCCTATTATCGCTTATAACTGCACGGCTGTACCCTACACCTTGGGGGATGCGGGTATCCTGATCAATCAAAAAAATGTGGATTTTGTGGCAGAGCTGGTGCACGTTGTAAGCAAAGACCAAAAGCTGCAAGAAAAAGTCATTTTAGCGCAGACCCAGCAGCTGGAAAAATACCAGAGGAAAAATTTGGATGATTTCCTTTTAAAAAACCTCAAAACTTTGGTGGAAGGAAACGACTAATAGAACTAGGAGAAAGGAAAGGAGGCGGGTGTCCTCCTGTCTCCGGATTTTGAGTTTCTCATGAAAATCGCATTTGTTGTACAAAGATACGGAAAAGAAGTGATGGGCGGCTCCGAGCTTCACTGCCGTCAGGTAGCAGAGCGCCTGGCAGGAACCGGTCATGATTGTACCGTATTCACCACGACTGCCAAGGACTATGTGTCCTGGAAGAATGAATATCCAGAGGGAAGCACTTTGCTAAATGGAGTCGCCATTCAACGTTATGATGTCGAAAAAGAACGGGAGATCGATGCCTTCAATTCCTTTTCCGATCAGATTTTCTTCAATCCTCGCACGCATGAGGATGAGATCGAATGGATGGACCAGCAAGGTCCGAACAGTTTGCGGTTGCTGGAGGCTATTGCAGACCAACAGAGCAGGCATGATCTTTTTATATTTTTTACATATCTCTATTACAATACCTATTGGGGATTGAAAAGAGTGTCAGGGAAAAAAGCTCTGGTTCCCACGGCTCATGATGAGCCGGCTTTGCGTTTGGGGATCATGCGAGAGGTATTTTCTGCTCCGGATGCCTTCGTCTTCAACACTTTGGCTGAAAAAACCATGCTGACCAAACACTTTTCCTTTGAGGGTAAATATTCAGACATTGTGGGAGTGGGAGTGGAGATTCCTAAGCCACAATATTCGGCGGGGTTCAGTTCCAAGCATGGACTGGAGTCACCTTTTATCTTGTACGCCGGCCGCATCGAACCCGGAAAAGGCTGCAGCGAGCTGATCGATTATTTTATTCGTTATCACAGCCGAAATCCCTCCATCAACTTGGTTCTTATCGGTAAGCTGTTGATGGAATTGCCCGCTCATCCCGGGATTCATTACCTGGGATTCCTCCCCCCTGACGAAAAAAATCAGGCCATGGCGGCAGCTCTGGTTAGTGTCCATCCTTCCCACCTGGAGAGTCTCTGTATGGCAGCTCTCGAGTCCTTGGCTATCGAGACACCTATCTTGGTCCAGGGCCAAACAGAACCCCTCAAACAGCATTGTGTCAGTGGCGATTGCGGTCTCTGGTATTCTGAGTATGCTGACTTTGCCGCATCCCTTGACCTGCTTCTTTCCGACGGAAACTTGCGAACCGCTTTGGGGCGGAAAGGCAAGGAATATGTCAAGCAGAATTACTCCTGGGAAAAGATCATCAAAAAATATGAACGACTCTTTAAAAACCTGGTTCCATCTTTTGGGGAGATAGGGGTTTGAATATAAAAACTTTAAGTGCTAAGGAAGAAGTAGATCGATGGCGTTTGTAAATTATACCACCAAGAACATTGCGATCAAGATCGTGTATTATGGTCCTGGCCTGAGCGGGAAAACCACGAACCTCCGCTATATCTACAGCAAACTGGATGATGGCTCACGCGGCGATTTGCTGTGTCTGGAAACCCCTATTGAGAGGACCCTGTTTTTTGATCTGCTGCCTATCAAGGCCGGCATGATCGATGATTTTCGTATCCATTTTCAGCTCATGACGGTTCCTGGACAAGTTTTCTATGGGGCCTCCCGCAAAAGTGTCTTGAAGGGGGCGGATGGCATCGTATTTGTTGCAGATTCCCAGATTCCTCTCCTGGATGCCAACCTGGAAAATTTTGATGGATTGCGAAAAAATCTGCTGGAATTCAATGTGGATTTGAATTTCATCCCGCTGGTATATCAGTACAACAAACGGGACCTTGATAATCTCATCCCGGTAGAAACCTTCAACAGTCTCCTGAATCCTCTCAAGCTGCCTTATCTTGAGTGTGCTGCAGTCAACGGAGTGGGTGTGTTCGAAACACTCAAAGAGATCGCAAAATTGACGATTCCCTACGTCCGAGAAAAAGTTTTTGGGGAAAAACAAAAACCCGCGCCTGCTGAAGTGGAAAAGCGGGAGAAGATCATGAAAGAGGCAGAACAGGTACGTGTAAAGGTCAAAGACGAGATCGAGTTTACAGCAGAACGTACAGCCTCTCCTATCAGGCTGACCAAGATTAAATTTAA
This sequence comes from Acidobacteriota bacterium, assembly GCA_030609975.1. Taxonomy (GTDB): domain Bacteria; phylum Acidobacteriota; class Aminicenantia; order Aminicenantales; family Aminicenantaceae; genus JAUWSR01. The sequence goes on from JAUWSR010000032.1 coordinate 14,083, forward strand.
GAGCAACACCGACGTCGAAAAGGAAGTCGAAAAGTTGGCCCGAGAGTTCAGTTCAAAGTCTTGATCCGCCGGTTTATACAACATCTCATTTTTTGCAACGTCTCAACCTTCACAGTTTTTTCACTTCCCCTCATCCTTTAATGTTTAACCAGAAATAATTTGGGAGGTATATCTATTCTCTTCCGAGAAAAGACCCCTCCCCCCCCATAAACATTAGATACAAGTAGCGGCCAGATAGCCTATAAAAATAATTCTTGTGATAGGGGATGGATGTGTTCTCGACGGTGGAGAGAATATATCCATCCCCCAATCTTTTTTCTTATGCTTTTGGTATCCAAATTATAGGGAAGGGTGTTATTTTTTGGGCAGAAAATTGATCTGCCCTCCTATTCAGGCTAGCTTAAATGAAGGGAGTGTGAAAAAATTTTAATGTGCGAGACGTCTTTAATATTGAAATGTTGTATAAACTGGCGAGCGCCTCTCTCTCCGGGATCGATGCCTATCGTGTGGAAATCGAGGTGGATATCAGCTTCGGTATCCCTAATTTCATCATGGTGGGCTTGCCTGATGCGGCCGTAAGGGAGAGCAAGGAGAGGGTGAGGGCGGCGCTTAAAAACTGCGGTTACAGCCTTTCATCCTGCCGAATCACCATAAATCTGGCCCCGGCGGACCGAAAAAAGGGGGGATCGGCCTTTGACCTACCCATTGCCTTAGGAATCTTGGCACATTTGAATGTCTTTCCTGAGGAAAGACTGGGGAATTATCTCTTCTTAGGAGAGTTGGCATTGGATGGCCGTATAAAACCGGGGAAGGGGACCCTTGCCTCCACGCTTCTGGCCCGGAAGTTGGACTACAGCGGCATCGTTATACCCAAGTGTAACGCCAAGGAGGCGGCATTGGTTCAAGACATCGATGTTTTTGCCTTGGACAATCTGATTCAGGTCGTGCAATTGCTCAATGACGGAGAGTCTATTGCTCCAGAGCGTTTTGATCGAGATGATTTGCTCCCTAAAACCAGCTACGATGTAGATTTTCAAGAAATCCAGGGTCAGCTTCATGTCAAACGGGCTTTAGAGGTTGCTGCCGCCGGAGCGCATAACGCCCTGTTGATCGGACCTCCAGGGGCAGGGAAGACCATGTTGGCTAGGCGACTTCCCACCATCCTGCCACCCATGACTTTTGCAGAGATCTTGGAGATTACTCGGATCTACAGTGCAACCGGCCTTTTAGTGTCAAAAGGTGTGATCTGTGAGAGGCCTTTCCAGGCCCCTCATCACACCATTTCACCTCCAGGTATGGTGGGAGGTGGTTTGATCCCCAGGCCGGGTGCTGTGAGTTTGGCCCACCACGGCGTCCTGTTTTTGGATGAGCTTCCTGAGTTTAAAAAAGCGGTATTAGAATGCCTCAGGCAGCCCATGGAGGATGGATTTGTGACTATTTCTAGAGCTTCCACAACGGCTACCTATCCCTGCTCTTTCATGATGGTAGCCGCTTTGAATCCATGTGAAGATACGTTTTCAGCTATGAACTCGGCTGCCTATGAATGTACCGATAGGCAGCGGATGCAGTATTATAGCAAGATATCAGGTCCTCTTTTGGACCGCATCGATATCCAGATCGAGGTTCCCAAAGTTGAGTTTAAAGATATCGTGTCTGCACAAGGGGGGGAGAATTCGGAGATGATCCGGGAACGAGTCCGGAAGGCTCGCTTAAGACAGATAGAAAGATTTCAGGGCACGCCGGTTACCAGCAATGCGCGGATGAGGAATAAAGAAGTCCGTCGCTTCTGTCCCATAAACAAACAAGGCAGTGAGCTTTTGGAAATGGCAGTTGATAAACTGGGCTTCAGTGCGCGGGCCTATAACCGCGTTCTCAAGGTGGCGCGAACAATTGCCGACCTCAGTGGAGAGGAAGAGATCGTTCCCACCTTTATATCTGAGGCTATCCAATATCGTACTCTGGATAAGTATTATTAAATTCCCCGATTCAGAAAAAGCTTGACATATAAGTAAATTCTTATATAATGATATAGAAATTATCTTTTGGAGAATATCATGAGCAATATTACCGAAGTCAATCAAAACAATTTTCAGGCTGAAGTCTTGGAGTCAGAGGTTCCTGTGGTAGTGGATTTCTGGGCCCCATGGTGCGGCCCCTGCCGAATGGTCGGTCCCGTTCTTGAGGAAGTGGCACAGGAAATGAACGGTCAGTTCAAGTTCGTGAAACTCAATACCGATGAAAACCAACAGATCGCATCTCAATATGGAATTATGGCCATTCCTTCTCTATTGGTATTTAAAGGGGGGGAAGAGAAAGACCGCGTGGTCGGATTCAAGCCCAAAGATCAGTTGATCGAACAATTTAAGAACCTTTCCTAAATCTCAGCCAGCTCCGCCGAGTCTATACACCTGGAGTCGCTGATGGAAAATTGGTAAACAATATCCTGGGCTTTCCCGGTATCTTTCGAGCCGTGCTGTCGTGCAGACTGCTTTGGATCAGGGTCTCTGTCGAGAGGACCTCCAAGGGTATTTCGATTAATCTCGCCTTCAGAAGTATATCCTTTTATTGATAAAAGTTTCGATTTTTGTTATGTACAGGTCTAATGAAAAAATCGAGACCATGGCATCATTAAGAGAGGGAAGTTCATGTCAAAAATAAAACCTGATTTCTATACCCGCCGGTCATTTCTGACAGTCCTGCCGGCTGCATTCGTGGGCAGCTCGATGCTTGAGGATATTTCAGTAGGATCCTATTCTTCAGGGTTTCAGGAACTCAAAGCACAGCTTTCAAAGGAGGAAGCCTCCGTGGTCGAAAAATCCCAAATGGCCCGGGATCTCCCAAACTATTTTTCTCAGGGCTATTCCTGCGCCGAGTCCATTCTGATGATGTCACTGCGCTTCTTGAAATTACCGGAAGAAAACGTCTGGGCTGCGGCCGGCTTTGGGGGAGGTATGGGACAGAGAGATCTGTGCGGATTCTTAACTGCAGGCTTCATGGGGATCGGATTCGCTGCCGGGGGATTGGATCTAGAAAGAAAAGAAGTCAAATCCCGCTGCGGCCCTGCTTTTAAACAATTTTGGGAATGGTGGCGGACACAAGCCCCTCCCAAGTGTACTGATATCCTGAAAGCCGGCTATGGTTCCAGTGGTTGCATGCGTCTTGGACAACTGGCGTCAGCTAAGGTAGAAGAGCTGATAAAAAACCTTTAACCTGCTAACCTCGACCCGCGAATAAA
>JAUWSR010000079.1 GCA_030609975.1 Acidobacteriota bacterium
AGGATATTGCAGTACTGGCGGGAGGAGACATGGCATGAGAAAAGCTATATTGGGGATTGCCTGGATTTCTATGGTGTTGGGCCTTACCTGTCAGATCAATCCGGAAAAGGCGGCTGATGCTGTCGATATCTGCGCAGAGTACATCACCACTTGGAAAGATTATTATCCATCCCGGGCCTTTTCCCGAGGCTTTTTCTCCTCGGTCTTTAAGTATGAAGATTACAGGCCGGAAAGGATTTTGGCCTGGATCGAGTTCAACCGGAATACCCAAGGGGAGCTGACGGCTCGCCTGAGCCGGGAACTGCCCTTGGATAACAGGATCAATGCCCGTCTGTTACAAACCCAGATACGAAAAGAATTGATGAGGTGGGAAATAGAAGAACCCCACAAAAACTCTTTGGCATTTTATACAGGGCCTATCTCCCAAGCGGTTTTCCGATTGTGGCACTCGGACATCCTCACTCAGGCGGAAAAGATCGAGATTGTTCAGAAGCGTCTGGGTGCTGTGAGAGATCTGTGTGCGGCCGCTATTCAGATGCTGGAGAATGGTAGCCCGGAGAGTACCCAGAGGAGCCTGAAGGGCTTGGAGCGGGCCCAAAGATACTACGCGGAAAGGCTGCCGAAGCAGGTCAGTCCTCTGCTGCCTCTGGATAGTCGGGAATCGTTTAACAACGAGTGCCGGGAGACAAGCCAGAGCATTCAGGGCCTGGGTACATTTGTAAAAGAACAACTTTTGCCTAATCTCACGCTGTCAGACAGTGCCATCATGGGAAGAGAGCGGTATGCCCAACAGCTTGAGATCTATACCGACAGCGACCTAACCCCGGAAAAGCTGGAAGAAATTGCGCTCCAAGAGATTCAGGAAGTCAGAGGCTTGATGGCCCAGGCTTCACGTGAATACCTGCTGGAAGCCTATCCCGGACAGGACCCTCCCCCTGAGTTTGAAGTTCTGGTGAAAAAAGCCCTGGGAGCCATGGAAGAGCACCGTCCTCTCAAGGAGCTGGAATATCTGAAAGTGCTGCGGAGCTATGCGAAAGAAGCGGAGGATTTTGTAAGAGAGAAGGAGATCGCTACCATTCCAACCCACCAGACTCTCAGTATCGAGCTGGCCCCTGAAAGTTCCGGTCCCATGGCACGGATCGGGTATGTCCGACCTGCTCCCCCCTTTCATCCCAATCCTTGGACGACGTGGTATCTGGCGAACATTCCTGATTCTTTCCCTGACCAAGAACGTGAGGATTTCTGGAGGTCGTTTAACTATCACTTTAAAAAATTTATCGTGATCCATGAGCTTTTTCCGGGTCATTACATTCAGAGCAAGATACTGCGTGAGAATCCGCATGCTGTCCGCATTCTTTTCCCCTATGGGCTTTATTCAGAGGGCTGGGCCACATTGTGCGAACGTGTAGCGCTGGACGCAGGCTGGGACGGTGGCAATAAGCTGACGATCCTGGCACAGCTGAGAAAAAGACTCGAGAATGCCAACCGAGCCTATACCAGTGTTCAATCGCACTGTAACGGCTGGGATGAAGCTCAAGTTCTGGATTTTTCGGTGAGCACCTCGCTGCTGGCACCCCAATTTGCAAAAAGTCTGTGGGGGCGGTTGATGAGCTCGCCGATGCAGATCACGTCCTATTTTTTAGGTAACCTGAAATTTGACGCAATTTACGAGGCTGAGCGTAAGCGGCTCGGTGAAGACTTTCGGATTAAGGATTTTATGGACACTATCCTGCGGGCCGGTCCTATTCCCCTGGATATGTTTCCCCAAGCTCTGGAGGAGAGTCTTCGCTAGACCCTGAAAGAGGGGCGTTGTTTATGAAAGCCATCCGGAAGCTGACCGAAGCGGCCATCGTGGTCCTCTTTTGTGTGTTGATCGTTGCTGTATTTTTTCAAGTTGTTGCCAGGTATGTTTTTAACCAGCCACCTTCCTGGAGTGAGGAGCTGGCGCGGTACTGCCAGGTCTGGATCATCATCCTGGCCTCGTCTATCTGCCTGCGCAAGGGGAGTCATCTTGCAGTTGACTATCTCAGCCGTAGCTTCAGTCCAAGTCTCCACCGGCGACTTCAAGGCGGCCTTTATGTTTTGATAGGGTTGTATGTCACTGTTGTTACGATCTTTGGAGTGCGGTTGATGCTGGTAGGGCATTTTCAAGTATCTCCTGCGTTGCAGATCAATATGTCGTGGGTATATCTGATCTTTCCCGTGGGAGGGGCTTTGATGATCCTGGAGGCTTCCATAAAAGCCTGGAATTATCTCTTTAAATAACTATGCTGGTCTTGTTTATCACCCTAGCGTTCTTATTCATCTTGGGGATGCCTATCGCCTTTGCCCTTGGCTTGGGATCGCTGGCAGCTCTGTGGGTGGACTCATCTCTGCCCCTGGTTTTGGTTCCCCAACGGATGTTTACAGCCTTGGATTCATGGCCCATCATGGCGATTCCATTGTTCATGCTGGCCGGGGCCTTGATGGACAAGGGGGGGATCTCGCGCCGGATCGTAGATTTCTCTGCGGCGTGTTTTGGATTCATCCGCGGGAGTTTGGGGATGGTGACCGTCCTGGCCTCCATGGTGTTTGCGGGCATTTCCGGATCCTCCACAGCGGACACGGCAGCGGTCGGATCCATTCTGCTTCCGGCCATGCGCAAAAAGGGCTATGACATGCGGTTTGCTACGGTCCTGCAGGCGGCGGCTGGCGCTATTGGTCCTATCATCCCTCCCAGTATCCTCATGATCGTGATCGGCTATGTTACCGACACCTCGATCGCGCGCCTGTTCTTAGCCGGCATCATCCCTGGATTTCTGATCGGTCTGGTCTTGATGTTCGTTTCCTATCTGCATGCCATCCGAGGAGGCCAGGCCTACCTTTCTTCCACTCGCTTCAGCCTGCGTGAGGTGTTGGTCACGGGGAAAAACGCACTTCCTGGATTGGGGCTTCCTTTTATCATTGTGTTCGGTATCCTGGGTGGTATTTTTACCGCGACCGAGGCCGCGGCCGTAGCCGTGGTGTATGGTTTGTTGGTGGGTCTTTTTCTTTACCGGGAGATCCGCCTCCGTGACCTGCCCAAGATTCTTATTCAGGCGGCGGAGGTGTCGTGTGTGGTTATGTTCATCGCGGCCACCGCCATGCTTTTTGCCTGGATGATCTCTGTGAAACAGCTGCCGGTGACGCTGGGGGACTTCCTGGAAACACAAGTGGCGAGCAGGACGATGTTTCTGATCGTGCTCAATCTTGCGCTGCTGTTGATCGGCATGTTTATGGAAAGTTTTTCCGCGGTGATCGTTTTTTTGCCTATCCTGTTTCCCATCGCAGTCCGTTTTGGCATCGACCCTGTGCATTTCGGGATCATCGCAACCGTTAATCTGGCCATAGGCTACATCACGCCTCCCTATGGTGCCACCCTTTTTGTAGCTTGCAGTCTTTCTGGAAAGAGCATGCGGGAGGTGACTCCCAAGGTAATCCCCCTCATCCTGGCGATGCTGGCCGTACTTTTGATCGTCACTTACATCCCGGAGTCCTTCCTTTGGGTTCCAGGTCTTATGGGAAAATGAAAAAATACCTGCTGCTCTTGATTATAGTTCTTGGTTTGAGGTGTGGCGGAGGTGAGAGAGGCTATGTGATCAAGGTCAGCCTCCCGCAAAATCCTGAAGAACCTCAGATCAAAGCGGTGGAACTCTTTAAGCAGATCGTCGAAGAAAGGACAGCCGGCGGGGTTAGGGTTCAGATCTATCCCAATAATCAATTGGGAAACCAGAGGGATGTCACGGAAGGGATTCAACTGGGAACCATCGAGATGAGCAATGTCGCTAGTGTCATGGCCAATTTCGTTCCGGAGGTGAACATTTTTGAGCTGCCTTTTCTTTTTGAGAACCGCGAGCATTTTTATGCAGTCCTGGACTCCGAGATCGGGGAATCTCTCCGGACCAGTTTTGCCAGCAGGGGCTTTCATTTTTTTGGTTGTTTTGATGCCGGCGTCCGGCACATCATGACCGTGGATAAACCGCTGCACACAGCGGCAGATCTGATGGGACTTAAGATCAGGACCATGGAAAATCCTCTTCATCTGGCAGCCTTCAAGGCCTTCGGAGCCAACCCTCTGCCCATGGCGTATGGAGAGTTGTACACGGCGCTGGAACAAAAAGTCATCGATGGGGCGGAAGCGGCCAATACCAATTATTTCTCCAAAAAGTTTTACGAGCCCGCTCCCTATTGGGCCCAGGTTGGCTGGATCCATCTGGTGGAGTATGTCGTCATGAGCCGTTTTTTCTACGAGCGGCTCCCTGAAGAGTACCGCAAGATTATCGATGAAGCGGCCCAGCAGATGATCGCCCAGGAACGGGTGGGGTACAGAACAGCTGACGAAGAAACCCTGCAAAAGCTGGTTGATGCAGGAGTACATCTGACTTTCCCCGATAAAGATAGGTTTCTGGAGGTATCACAGGACGTGTATAAAGATTGGGCTGAGAAAGTGGGTGGGATGGAATTGATCGAGCGGATCCGGCGTTTTGATTACTCCTCCCGGATCAAAGAGTGAGGCCATGGAGTTTCGTAACTTAGGTAGGACCGGCATCAAGGTCTCACCGCTGTGTCTTGGGACCGCTAATTTTGCCGATCCCACGCCAGAGGATGAAGCCTTTCAGATCCTGGAGCGAGCGACGGAGGCCGGGATCAACCTTATCGACACCGCAAATTCCTATGCGGGGGGTAAAAGCGAGTCTTTTATCGGCAATTGGCTGTCGGAAAGCGGCAAGCGGGACCAGGTGATCTTGGTCAGCAAAGTCCATTATCCTTTGGGAGCGGGACCGAATGACCGCGGCAACTCTCGACTCCACATCCTCCGAGCCTGTGAGGATTCCTTGCGCAGACTTAAGACCGACTGGATCGATATATACCTCATGCACCGTCCTTCTCCGGACTTGGCTGTAGAGGAAACGCTGGGAGCTTTGGACAATCTGGTGCGCCAGGGGAAGGTGCGCTATGCCGGCTGTTCCACTCATCCCGCTTGGCAAGTGATGGAGGCCCTGATGGTGAGCGAGACCAGGGGGCTGGTGCGCTATATACTCGAACAACCACCCTACAATCTTCTGGACCGCCGCATCGAGAATGAACTCGTGCCAATTTGCCAGAAATATGGATTTGGTGTGGTTGCCTGGTCGCCTTTAGCTATGGGTGTCCTGTCCGGTCGGTATGTAACGGCCTCTGACTATCCCCAGGAATCCAGGGCCGCTCTTCGGGGGGGGATCTATGCAGAGCGAGTGACGGCCCGCGGGATCGAAGTGGGGAAGCGGTTTTGTCGTCTGGCCCAAGAATTTAATTTCCAAGCGAAACAGCTGGCCGTTCTGTGGGTTAAAGATCAGCCTGGGATCACGGCGCCTTTGTTAGGGCCTCGCACCCTGGAGCAGCTCGATGACTTCTTGCCGGTAGCTGAGATGAGCCTCAGTCATGAACTGAGGGAAGCGTGTGATGTACTGGTTCCTCCCGGGAGTGCCGTCGCGGATTTCCACAATTCCGCGGCCTGGATGAAAATGAAAATTGGGGACGGTCCTATTTATTCCCTAAATAAATAGGACCGTCCCCTTTTTCTTGGATGTAACTTTTTCCTGGAATCTGGCATTATAATAGTATGTTGGGGAATTTATGCTGAAATCTTATCTGGATGACCAATCCGTCTTGCAGGAGTCGCAAGACCTGCGTCGTAGAGGGCTGAGTTTTTTTATCTCTGTCCTGGCGCATGCAGGATTCTTCCTGGGGGTGGTCCTTATTTATGAACCTATAAAGATCCATCTTTATCAAGATGTTCGCGATGTGATTATTACTTCTCCCGATGAAATATTTTTTCCTGACTATAGGGAGTATGTCGGTGCAGATGCGCCTTTACCCGGCGAGGTGTCTGAAACCAGAGAGTATCTTCCTGAAGGATCGAGACCTCCCACTCATGCAGCGGGCGAAAGCCCATCAAAAGCTCGCAGTGCTGAGGAGCGAGAGCCTGTGTTTTCTCCCCAGTTTCAACTCCGCCCGCCTCAATCGGAAAGCCTTAAACTGTCTTCGGGATATGAGCTGGAGTTGTCTCTGCAGGAGGAACCACGTGTTCCGTTCTCATCTCAGACGAGGGCGCATGAGACCGAGGTAGAGGCAGATGTCAGTGGCTTTGTGAGCTCCGATCTTTCCGGTGGCCAACTCTCCAGTTATTCCGGTTCCCGGGGGCCGGGAGGTCGATCTTGGCTGCAGGCGCAGTTGGATCAGCTCAAAGAGGAAACAGATCTTTCGCCTTGGGCTGAGGAAGTCGTCGCCATTGTTTTGGGCAATTGGACGGTTCCTCCCTCCGGACAGTACACGTTGATCGGTCGCGTCGAGATCGCCGCATTTATCCAGAAAGACGGGACGGTTTCCCGAAGTGAGATCCGAGTTTCCTCACAGAACTCCTTGATCGACCAGACCGCTCTTAAGGCCGTGGAGACGAGCTCTCTTCCGGGATTACCTGAGGCGTACCCTCGGGACTTGGTTCAAATCAAGCTTGTGTTTGCTCTCCAATGAACAAGTCAGTTGCTGCTGTACTCCTTTTCCTGATAGGAGCCGTATGGGCGCTGGGCTTACAGGAAAAAACTTCATTGGTCTTCAATGTCGGCCTGGTCTCCGGCCAAGGTGGCCAAAGACCTCACGCTCCCAACGAACTCAACTTGGGTGCGGAAATCCTCAAAGAGGCGAACTACAAGTTATTCCATAAGGACGAAGTGATCGGAGCAGGACTCTTGCGCGCGGGTTTTAACGTCATCCCTCTCGAGACTCGACATTGGTTCGAGCGGTCGGAGGAGCTCAGCTTTATACTTGAGCTCAAATCCGGCCGTCAGTTGGAACAGATCCCTTTTTCCATTCAGGTCGAACTCGATTCGGAAGATTCTCCGCCTGAGTCAGAGACAGACAAAGGTGTGATTCAGCCCAAGGAATATTCCCTCACGCTTTTCCTCAACGAACAACAACTTGCATCCCGTACCAAGTCGACTGAATTGATTATGTCGATGGATTTTAACATTCCCATCATGCCCCGGAATTACGATCCTAATGATCCCACCTCCCACCGGGATCCGCTGGCTAATTCTTTTTCCATCTTGGACGCCGTGGGATTGGCCTATTATCTGGCTCGCGAAGCCCTCAGCAAAGATGAGGGAAAAAAGCCGGCTTTACTTCTAAGCATCCAAAAACAGATGACGATCACTTATATGCGCACCTCTGTGCGCAACGGAGAACGAGAGGTCAGCGCAACGCTTACCTTCAGAACAAAAGACAACGATATTTTGTGACAGCGAAGATTGAGAGAAGCGCGCATTTTGCATTAGGCCGGCATGAGTATAGAAAGTTTGATCCAAAAGGTGATGAACGACAATCCCGATTGTGATCCTCAATATCTGAGAGCAGCCTATGCGGTTGCCGAAGAGGCCTACCGCGATAAGGAAGAGGAATCGGGCGTGCCTTTGATCCGCCATGCTCTGGGTATGGCCATGTACCTAACTTCCCTGCGCTTGGATCCGCAGGCCATTGCAGCGGCGCTCCTGCATGACATGCTGCTGCAGACGGAGATCTCATTGGCCAGACTCCGAAAACAGTTCGGAGAAGAAACCGCCCAGCTCATTGACAGCACCACCCGGCTGTTAAAGGTTTCCTGGGGAAGTTTAGAAAAAGAAAATATACAGAAACTCCGCCGGTTATTCCTTTCCATGGTGGATGATGTGCGCGTGGTGCTGATCGTGCTGGCTGAACAGTTGAACAGCATGCAGTTTCTGCAATATCTACCTGCTGCTTTGCGTCAAGAGCGGGCCCGTGAAGCCTTGGAGATCTTTGCCCCTTTGGCCAGTCGCCTGGGGATTCGAACCCTGAAATGGGAGCTTGAAGACCTGGCTCTGCAGCATCTTCATCCCACAAAATACCGCGAGATCGTGGATTTTTTGGCCGAACGTCGGGACTCCCGCGAACATTATGTGCGCACGGTCATAAATGTGTTGAAACAGGAGCTGACCAAAGCCAAGATCTCAGCGGATATCAGTGGTCGACCTAAACATCTCTTCAGTATTTACCAAAAAATGAAGGCCACGCAAAGAGATTTTCATGAGATCTATGATGTCCATGGCGTCCGGGTGATCGTACCGGTGATCAAGGACTGTTATGCCGCTTTGGACGTTATCCACAGGATCTGGTCGCCTATTCCCGGAGAGTTCGATGATTACATTGCAGTCCCCAAAACGAACAGATATCAGTCTTTGCATACCGCCGTGAGGGGCCCTCAAAGCAAGGCTTTGGAAATACAGATCCGAACCCAAAAGATGCATGAGACGGCTGAGTTGGGGATCGCAGCCCATTGGCGTTACAAAGTGAACGAGAGCCCCGATATCGGGGTTGATGCCAAGGTCAGCTTCCTTCGTGGTTTCACGGATTGGCAGACAAGCGTGATCGCTTCTGATGAAGATGGAAAGAGTGGCCAGGCTGTGCGTTTTCTTTCCCAGGTGTATGTCTTAACACCCAAGGGGGATGTTTTGGTCCTTCCCGAAGGTGCCACGCCCTTAGACTTTGCTTACCGTGTTCATACCGATGTGGGCCACCGCTGTAGAGGCGCTAAGGTCAACGGAAAGCTGGTTTCTTTGGATTATCGTCTCCAGAGTGGAGATCGCGTGGATATCGTTACCGGTAAACAAAAAAGGCCCAGCCGGGATTGGATACAGCCCCGACGTGGTTATGTCACGACCTCCCGAGCTAAACGTGATATCCGTGCTTGGTTCCAAAAGCAGGAACGGGAGGAGAATATCGTGCGCGGTCGGGAGACTCTGGACCGAACACTCAAACGGTTGGGCATACGAAAGAAAGAATACGACAAAGTTGCCGACGAGTTCGGATATACGGATATGGGCGCTTTTTTCGAAGCCATCGGGCGCAATCAGATCAGTCCTGATCATATTAAGACGCGTTTACGGCAGAAGCAGCAGGTGAGGCCAACCGAGAGCGAAATTCCTGAAAATCTGAGCATTCCGTGCGCGCTGCCTCGGGTGACTGTACGGGGTGTCAGTGACCTGCTGTCTCGTGTTGCCCGCTGTTGTCAGCCGCTGCCCGGGGATGAGATCATAGGATTTATCACGCGAGGGAGAGGCCTGACCATCCACCGCAGCGACTGTCACAACATAATCCGACAAAAAGATACCGGACGGCTGATGGAAGTGGAATGGGGGGAAACGGCTGCGGCCAGCTCCGTCCCTATTCAAGTTGTTGGGGTGGAGTCTGAAAAAACGCTTAAGAGCATCTCACAAATTGTCGAAGACGAGAAAGCCGTTCTGGCTGGGTCCAGCCTCTCTTCAGGCAGGGGAGGACAGACACGCGTTGCCCTCTTGAATGTTGAAATACGATCGGTCGAGCAGCTAAACCGTATCTTGAAAAAAATACGAAACCTTCCCGCAGTCGAGAATGTCCAAAGATTCCTTAGCTGAAGATATTCTTATTGTTTACAAAGTAGATTCGTGGAGATTTTTGCGCTTATTCACGGTTCACTTTTCCGGGAGGGCGAACTCCCTGTCCGGGCAGGTCTTGGTCACCGAGTTCCCTCCGGGCCTTGTCTCCCAGGGCTTGCAGTTCACGTACGATCTCAGGAAAGTCTTCGGAAAGGTCGTGGCTTTCACCGATATCTTTCTCCAAGTCATAGAGTTCCAACCCGGTTTGTCCCCTAGAATAGGGACCCGGAACGCCTCCTGTCCCGGGTTCCACACCGCGATAGGAACGGTAGCTGTGAGGGAAATGAAGTTTCCAATTGCCTTTTCTAATACACTGCAGCTGGTTACCATAATAATAATAAATGTGTTCCCGGGGAGCGGCTCCTGGCTCTGCCTCCAACAAAGGCAGAATGTTCACTCCGTCTATGGGATGTTGGGGTAGCATCGCTCCGGTGAGCGCTGCAATGGTCGGCAGCACATCCATAGTGGTGGCGATCTTGTCACAGACGGAAGTAGAGGGAATGTGACCGGGCCAGCGCATGATGCAGGGAACCCGCACTCCACCCTCCCATGATGAGCCCTTGCCTTCTCTTAAGGGGAAGGCAGAGCCGGCAAAATCACCGAAATTAAGCCAAGGGCCGTTATCTGAGGTGAAAATAACCAATGTGTGCTGGTCCAATCCATGAATTTTTAAGGTCTCCAAGATCCGGCCCACCGACCAGTCGAGCTCCATGATCACATCACCGTAGCGCCCCTGCTCACTTTTTCCCCGGAATTTTTCTGAAACCCCCAAAGGCGTGTGGGGCATGGAGTGAGGAACGTAGAGAAAAAAGGGGGCTTGTTTGTGTTCCTCGATAAAGCGTACGGCCCGCTCGGTGTAGAGTGTGGTCAGTTTGTCCTGGTCCTGAGGCTGCTTCAGCTCTGCGATCGTCTGGTTGTTTTCTATCAAAGGCAGCCAAGGATGTTTAGCCTTTCTGTGATCGGGAGGGGCCAGGGTGTTGTCATAGTCCCATGGCCACATGTCGTTGGAGTAGGGAAGCCCCAGGTATTCGTCAAAGCCATGCTGCAAGGGCAGAAACCTGGGGTGATGGCCCAGATGCCATTTCCCGAAAATCCCGGAAACATATCCCTTTTTTTTAAGGAGCTCAGCAATGGTTATCTCCCCTGAGTTTAACCCGATCTCTGCATGGGGTGATAAGGCGGGAGGAATCCCGATGCGATTGGGATAGCAGCCTGTGAGCAGGGCGGCTCGGGAGGCGCTGCAGGCGCCTTGAGCCACGTAAAAGCTGGTAAATCTCATGCCTTCAGCGGCCATACGGTCAAGGTTTGGAGTAAAAAAACCTTTCGCGCCATTGCTTCCGATATCGGCATATCCGAGATCATCCACAAAGATGACAACAAAATTGGGCAGGCGGCCTTTTTTTTGTGATGGAATTTGAGAGCTGTCGATACAGGCGGATAATGCGATAATCGCCAGGCCTGCGACCAATGTCTTGAGAAGAATTTGGCGGCACATGATAACTTACTTGGATGTCATATATATCTCCCCTTGTCAAGGCTAAATCCTCCGATGTCGCTTATTTTATCCCCAAATTCTTGTAAGTATATTCATGCGTGCATCAATCACGGTTTTGGGGATGCTTCCGATGAAATACTTGCTCGGGAGATGAAAGAAGAGATGACATTTCGTTTTTTTTTATGGTATGTATAACCAGGTTAAACGAAGTTTACTGAAAGGGCTAAGTTTTATGTTCAGTGCATTCTCGGTTCTCTTTTTTCTTCCTCTGTTAATCATCTTGGTATCCATTTTTCTCTATTTCCTCTCAGGCAGAGAAAAGCGCAGGGATGGCTAGATGGACATCTATGACAAGCTGACCAATCCTGTGGCCTTTGTGATATTCGCCGGTACCCTGCTTGTCCCAATCCTTATAGGCTTTATCTGCCTGCGGCGTACCAAGAGCCAAGCGGATTTTTTTATTGGAGGGCGTGCTATGGACAAGTTCGTGGTTGCCCTTTCCGCCGTTTCTTCGGGGCGATCATCCTGGCTGGTTTTGGGAGTGAGTGGAATGGCCTACACTCGGGGAATCGGGGCGGTGTGGGCGGTTGTGGGCTACATCACGGCTGAGATGTTCCAGTTCATCTATATCGGCCGTAAATTGAGAGCTCAGACGGAGGGATTCCAGAGCCTGACGCTGTTGGATTTTTTTGAAAGCCGCTTTAATGACACCCGGCAGTTGATTCGCATCACCGGCTCCCTCATCATCGCTATCTTCATAACGGCCTATGTGGCGGCGCAGTTTGTGGGCGGGGCCAAATCGTTGAGCACCGCTCTGGACGTTCCCATGCTGGCGGCCCTCCTGGCTTCGGGAGCTTTGGTGCTTATCTATATGGTCCTGGGAGGTTTCATTGCTGTGGCCTACAATGATGTTATCCGAGCCATCATCCTGATTGTCGGCCTGGTGATCTTCCCTGCCGTGGGATTGGCCAAGATGGGGGGCTTTCGCATCCTCCTGGACTCGCTCGAACAGCTGAATCCAGCCTTGATCGACCCCTTCTCTTTGGGAGCGGGAGCAATCATAGGCTTTTTGGGGATCGGCTTGGGTTCACCCGGCCAGCCTCACATTGTGGTGCGGTACATGTCGATCGACGATCCGGATAAACTTCGGTTCTCTGCGGTTATCGGGACCTTCTGGAATGTTGTGCTGGGATGGGGAGCGGTATTCATCGGACTTTTGGGCCGGGTCATGATCCCTGCAGTGGAAAACCTTCCCGGCCATGATCCGGAGATCATTTACCTGGTTCTGGCCTCGGACTTTTTCGATCCGGTCCTTTACGGCTTGATCATCGGGGGGATCTTTGCCGCCATCCTATCAACCGCAGATTCTCAGCTTCTGGTCGTGGCCTCGACTTTTGTACGAGACATATATGAGAAGATTTTAAAGAAGGATGTCGAGATCCCCGAGGACAAAAGGCTCAGACTCAGCCGATTGGTTGTCATCTTTTCCGGCATTCTGGCCTTGATCATGGC